>NZ_BAABDQ010000050.1:0-106501 GCF_039539705.1 Nonomuraea rosea
GGATGCGCCCGTCGGGGAACAGCTCACGGTTGTGGTGACCCCAGCGGACGGCGAGCGCCGTCTTGCCCACGCCCGCGGTGCCGCAGACGACCGCGATCCCCGGTGGGCGGCAGGCGTTCGCGGCGTCCAGCAGGGCCAGCTCGCCGGCGCGTCCGGTGAAGTCCGGCACCGGCGCCGGGAGCGGAGTGGGCTCCCCGCCACCCGCTCACGGCTTCAGCTTGACCCTCTTCCCCGACGCACCCGGGAACACGACGACCAGGTGCTGCTCCTCCCCCGCATCGTCGACCCGCACGTAGGCACGGAGCCGGTAGCGGCCCTTGCCCGCGATCGCCAGGTTCGGCATCGGGGCGCCCGCGCCCACCTCTCCGCCCTCGCCCATGTACGGCACGGTGAGCCGGCCGCTGCGGCTGACGATCGGCACCTCGTTGACCTGATCCCACCCGGCCGTCCGCCGTGGCGGCGCAGCACGGAAGGCCTTCACCGTCAGGCACAGATCGATGACGTCCGCGACATGCCCGACCAGCACCGCACTGCCGGCCACCCCGATGAGCGAGCTGTCGTCATAGACCTTGTCCATCGCCTGCTCCGCCAGCTCGTCGGCCGCCTCGTCCTCAGGGTCCTGGACCAGATAGCCGTGATCGCCGTCGGCGAACAGGAAGTATTTGGCCGTGGCCTGGACGACACCCTTCGTCCGGGGCCACGGGTCGCGGCACTTCGCGTTCTCCCCGGCGATGTAGGCGGTGTACGCCGCCTCCGTCTCCGCGGCCGACCGCAGCAGCTCGGGATGGGTCGCGCCGACGATCTCCGGGCAGACGTACACGAGGTCCCATGGGCCCGCGGCCCCGGCGGACCGCTTACTCCCGGCCCGCGCCAGAATCGCCTCCTGCTCGTCGCTGTCCTTCGCCCGGCACAGCGCCCGCCCATACGCGAGGATCGCCTGGTCCGACACGCTGTCCGGGAACATGGGCGAGCCTCCGCCCTCTCTGCTGCGCGCCCGGCACAGGAACGCGGCGTCGCGTTCCGCGGGTTTCAGGTCGCCGAAGCTGGGCCGGGCATAGCAGTCCGTCGACCCGTGGGTGTAGGTGAGGTGCGCGGCCTCCTCCGGGTGGATCATCGCGATGACCGGCAGTACGGCCACGGCCGCCACCGCGACGCGGATCACGCGCCGCCGCGCTGGAGGAGGGTCCGCCGGGCGGCCCTCGACCGGCAGTTCGCGGGCGGTCGCCGCGATCCACACGGTGCTGACGAGCCCCACCGCGTCCATCATGACCAGCATCGCCAGATGGCCGCTGTAAATCCTTCCGCTGAGCAGGTTGAGCGCGATCACCAGCGCGTAGACGCCCACCGACAACCATCCGGCGGCCAGCGTGCCGCGGCTCCACCGGCCGTCGCGCCACTGCCCGACGACCGTGAGGATGGTCGCCGCCACTCCGCTCGCCATCAAGCCCCATACGACGACATCGCTTGAGCCAAGCTCTGGGAGGTCGAGTTCGTCGAGCAGCTCGTTGGCCATCCCGGCCAGCTCGACCGCGAACACCGCTCCGGCCACCGCGCGCAGCAGGCGGGACCGCCAGCGGATGACGAGCAGGTAGAGGACATCGATCGCGGTCCACAACGTGAGCTGGAATGCCGCGTCGACCGCGTCGGGGAGCAGCGCGATCGGATACCACAGCACGAGGCTGTTGGCCACCACCAGATACAGCAGCCGGCGCAGCGCCTTCGCCCGGCGGTCCAGCGGTCCCGGCGCGGGGGCACGCAGGATCAGCCACAGGAGCGCGGCCTTCGCCAGAGCGGCCCCGAGCAGCGCCACAACCGTCGGGGTGTCGAACCCGTCGCGCGCGTAGAACTCCATATGAGCCAGCGGCGACCATTCGACGGCCACCCAGAGCCAGGCGTCGCCGAGCACCAGGCCCGCGACCGCCGCCGACAGAACCAGACCTACTGCTCCAAGCCTGATAATCCGCCATAAACCATCCGGAAGCATGGGACGCGATCTTAGCGCGGCACCGCAGGACCGGCGGAACGAGCGGTCCCGCCCGCGGAAGGCAGGCGGTGAAGCAACCCGGCGGCGCGCAATAGCGAGACCGCTACCTGAACGGCTTTGGCCTGCGGAGATCAGGTACTCACCGGACCGGATGTCTCGCGGCGGTTCGCGGGACCCAGCCGACGAAGACGCCCTCGGGGCTGTACGTCGACAGCGCCGCCGCGATCGAGCCGTGCAGGGTGGCGTCGTCGGGCAGCCTGAGGTGGTGCTCGTCCGGCTGGTCGTAGAACGACAGGTCGAGCCGCGCCGACGGGTATCTGCTGATTCCGTCCACGACCGCCGCTTCGCCCTTGTACGACAGGGCGACCGAGCGAAGCCTGGACCAGGGGTGCTCGTTGATGTGCCGCTCGGTGATGGTCAGCACGCCCATCGCCCCAGCCTGGCTGTTTATCTTGATATATCCGGCTATGCCGATGAGCACCACCACCACTACGCCGACCATGAAGGCGACGTAGTCCGGGGCATCCGTCCCCCGGTCCGCGGGCAGCGTCGCGCCGATGACACCGACCACGAGCAGCATGAGCACGGCGACGACGATCATCAGGCAGCCGAACAAACCCTTGCTTCGGCGGAGCGCGGCAGAACGCAGGTCGAAGGCGGTTCCGTCGGACGGCTGGCGGACCGTACGCACCGCGACGGTGGACAGGCTCCACCTCTTGACGTCCCCGCGGCTGAGCAGCACCCCGCCGGCGATCCCGCACAATGCGGCCGCGACCCCGACCAGCTGCGACGGATACACCGCGCCGTCGCTGATCCCGATGGCCACGGCGGTGCCGACGATCATGAGCGGGCAGATCCCGAAGAGCGCCTTGCGCATCAGCCCGATCGCCATCGGGCCGCCCAGCCAGATCCGGGCAAGCCAGAAATACCACACCAAGCTCCAGAACACCCCGACGAAGATCTCGAAGGGGGCGGCGTCGTCCCGCCAGACGAGCACGATGCCACCGACGAGACCGGGCCAGAGGACGGCCAGCAGGCCGACGGCCGACTTGTGGGCAAGGGGGCGACGCATGCGCGGAATCCTAGCCTTGATGATTCACGGGGTTGGGTGGCTTCGCCCAGGGTGACGGCTGCGTGATTTGTTGATCTCCGATTTGGTTTCTGGGCAGGGTGTTGAGCCGGCAAGATCACGCCGGTGGTGCCGGGTCCACGGGCCGGTGGGGTCTTTCCATGAGGGTCAGGGCGGGTCTGGTGCGCAGGTGAGGGCGGGCAGCATCAGGACGGATGCGATGGTGTCGTCGTTGGTAGGCCCAGAGCCAGGTGCCGGGGATCTTGATGGTGCGTCGTCATTGGCCGCGGACCAGGCGGGCGCTGGTGTGCAGCAGGGTGGCCGGTTCGGCGATCGCCAGCGCGGTCTCGCAGCATAGAAGGCGAAACCAGGTGAGCAGGTCCCAGCCGATCGCGGCGGCGATGGTCCAGGGCTGGTTGATGGCCAGCGACCAGGTGGCCAGCCTGTCGCCACCGGCCGACTGCCTCAACAGGCCCGTGTGCTCCGCGACACCCCGCGCCCTCCATGCCGCGGGCCTGGCCCTCGTCGTCGAGCACGCACGACCACGCATTGGTGAGCAGTGCGGTGATCGCGATCTGGGCGCGTTCATCGAGGTCGAAGCCGACCGAGTAGTGGGCCCGGCGGCTGCGCGTGTTCAGCATGGTGATGAAGGCCGGCAGCCGATCGTGGGCGCCGGCCCCGTCGCAGGTGATAAGGATCCGCCTGCGGTGCTTCGGCGGGATCCGCGCGACCGCGGCGGCCACAACCTCGAGATGATCGGCGATGGTGTTGGCGCCCACGTTGCCCGGGCGCAGCTCCATGGCCAGGCACTCGCCGGTGTTGTCGCACCACGCGGTCAGCGGGAACAGCCCGTAGCCGCCTTGAACGTCCCGACCGCGGCTTCCTTGTCTCCGTGGCAGAGCTGGAGATGGCATCCATCCGGATCACGATCCATTCTCCGAGGTCGCCGTACCAGGTCCGAGAAGCCGGAATGCCGGGCGGCGATCATCACGCCGAGATCCGTGAACACCTGGCCCGGTCGTGCCTCACCCAACGGCACCGGATCCGTAACGCGGCCATGAGTTCACGGGTCGGGCCGCTCTTGAACGCCGGTATGCGCAGCCCCGCCGTACCGACGTGAGAAACCACGCCGTGACCGTCAGCCTTGCATCCACTTCGGGATAGTCTGCACGCGAGGAGTGCTTCTCGCTCCGGAAGCTTGTCGCCATCGATCGTCGAGCGCAGCGCTACGCCCGCTGGCCTTCCCCACTGTGCCTGTCAATCGGGCGCGGATCCTGCGTCTCCCCTGGCGGGCAGGAGCGCGACCGCGGATTCGAGTTGGCGGACGCGACGCTGGACGATGTTCCAGCGATACTCCGGCGCCAGTTCGCGGGTGGCCTGCGTGGCCAGTCGGAGAGTCTCCTCCGGCTCGCCTCCAGCCACCCGGCAGAAGGCCCGATCGAGCTGTATCAGTGTACGGTCAAGCTGCTCGTGGTGATCGTAGAGTTTCAGTGCCTGGGTGAGGTAGACGTAACCGTCACGGAAGTAGCCCAGCTCGACCAGCGCCTCGCCCAGGTGAAAGAACATCTGTCTGTGCGTGTAGCCGAAGACCGGGTCGCTCCCGTTCACCGCCGCCAGCACCGTTTCCGCTCTGGTCCTGGCCTCTTCCGCGGCGGCCAGGACATCGTCGCGCGCGGAGAAGCTGGCGTCGCGTCCCTGCTGCGCCAGCCGTGCCTTGGCCCGGAGCTCGGCGACGGGCGCCATGGCCCTGACCGCGCACACCTGCTTGTCCGCAAGGTCGCCGGCCGCCCGCGCCAGCTTCAGGCTGTCGAGAGGGTCGCCGTAGTAGTGCGGCAGCATGGATTGGCGGAGCATGACCCAGGCTCTGAGCGCAGGTTCCTCCGTTTCCTCCGCTGCTCTGCGGGCGGTTTCGAAGAACGAGCGGGCCAGGTCCCACCGGCTCAGATTGATCAGCAGCATGCCGATGAGGCCCGCCAGCTTCGCCGTGATCCGGTGCAGGCGGCGATGACGATCAATCGGGTGGCGCTGCTCGCACAGGCGGCCGATTTCCTCGAAGTCCCCCAGAACGTCCGTGAGCAGCTCAAGTGGCGCTGTCGCGGTGATGTACCGCTCACCGTGGCGGATGGTGCGCGCCTCCCACTCGTCCAGGACGGCTTCCGGCAGCACCGTGCCGACCAACGTCGTGTCCATTCGCTGGCGGGCCAGATTCAGACGGCTGTAGAGCGTGACGCCCCGCTCCGAGCCCGGAGTGTGGCCTCCCTGCTCGGGCCAGAGCTCGTTCTCGGCGGCCGGAAGGGGGTCCTGGCAGGCCATGATTGCCAGGAGCGTGGCCGTGGGATCGGTGACGCCACGAAGGTGGTCCAAAAGATCCTGAGCGGCGCGAGCCAGCACGATATCCAGTTCCTCGTCGGACAACTCGTCTCGGTGGGCTTCGTCGTCGGTGCTCATTGAGGTGCACCTCCCTCCATTGCACGTGCTGGCTAGAGCCGTGCCTTCAGAGCCTTGCGCGCCTTCTTCAGTAAGTCGCGCACTTTCTGGGCGCTTATGCCGAGCTGCTCGGCTATCTCGACAGAGGTATAGCCGTCCATGCAAAGGGCCATCACGATCCTGCTGTTGTCGTCCAGTTCACGGAGCACGGCCAGCACGTCCAGAAACTCAGCGGCCGGCCCAGCATGGTCGGGAACAGGACGGTCCGGAGGTTCTCCCATGGAGATCGGGAACGGCTGGCGGCGAGGGCCATGGGGTCGCAGGTACCTGCGGTATGCCACCTTGCGCAGGTAAAGCGAAGGCTTCTTGATTTCGCCCTGGCCCCGTCCCCAGCGAGCCCACACCTCCACAAAGGCCTGCTGAGTGGCGTCCTCGGCGTCGATCCTCGGGGCGCCGCAGTACATCAGAAATCTCACCAGTAGGTGATATTCGCGATCGTAGAAGTCGAGGAACTCCGTGCGTGCGACGACACCGTCTTCGGTTGAACCGGGAAGGTGCTCCACCGGAACGGGTAGGTGATCATCGGTCGCCATCGTCTGAAACCTTTGGGTTGGTGACAGGACCGAACTCGATCAGCATGCCGCGCTTGCCCAGGTCAAGGATGCGGCTCCCCGTGGGGAGGCGACGTACGAGGTCACGCCGTGCCACGTCCCTGTTCCTCTCGCGCCTGACGACGCTGCGCAGCCACGCTCCGACAATCGTGACACCGGCGACCAGCACGGCCGACACGATCGCGCCGACTTGGACGGGATCCATGGTTTGCCTCCCTTGCGGGCGGTTGAAGGGGTTTTACCCGAAGTCCCGCTCTTTGCCTATAAGTGGCCGCGAGAAGCATTGATCGGGAGGTGTATGCGTGATTGGTTTACACCGGCCTCCGAAGGTGTATCCAATTCTGCGGTCCTGGTCCTACCGGAGCACTCCTTGTAGGTCAGCCGGGCGGCGGGCGCACGGCCTTCATGCCGACCGCGTGCCGCTCGAAACTCGAACCTGGGTGTGAGCTGGGCTTCGGGAGCAGGTGTGTGACCAACCTTGCGAGGCGTGGCCCCTCGCTTACATGATCGTGCGGCGCATGTTGAGCTGATCGTCGTGCTGGTTCGCAACGAGAGCTCCAAGAACGCTGAGTTGCGGGTGTTGCGGCACGAGAACGCGGTGCTCCGCCGTCACATCACCCGTCCCCCGCCACGACCCCGCCGATCGATTATGGTTCTCGGCCCTGTCCCGGCTGATTCCCCGAGCCGGCTGGGCCAGCAGGTCTTCCAGCCGTTGTCCTGCACGCGTACGAGCGGCGCTGCGCGATCACAGGCGACAAGGTCCGACCAGTTCTTCAAGCGGCCCATATTCACCCTGTCTCGGCGGGCGGCGAGCATCCCCCTGGTGAGGGTGCCGTCAGGATCGCGTCCATGCTCAGGACGCGCTTGGCCCTGAAGCAGGCCAGACCGTTGCGGGCGCTACACAATCTTCGGCATCCACTCATGCGGAACGCTCGAAGATCGCGGGTTCGATGAAGAGCGCACCGGGCCAACGGCCAGCATCCCCTACCGGGTGAAATCGATGCGATCCGCAAGACTGGGCCACACATCGCCGATAAGCGTACTTTTCTCTTACGTGGCTACTTTTGGTCGCACATGATGGACTTGAACTCATTGATGATCAGCGCTCTTGTCACGATAAGGAAGGCATCATGCCCCCTGTCATCGTCGGACACGACGGCCCCCTCACCGACCGCCGCTTCCCGCTCGGTGACACGCCGGCCACCTTCGGCCGGAGGCAAGACTGCAGCGTGGTGATCGCCAGCGGACGAGCTTCGCGCCTCCACGCGGAGATACGCCACGAGGACGGGCAGTACATCCTGAACGACCTGGGAAGCCGCAACGGAACGCTGGTCAACGGCAGGCGCGTCACCTCACACGTGCTCCAGCCGGGCGACCTGATCTCGATCGGCGACGAGCAGTTCCGCTTCCTGCCCTCCGACGACGACGCGACGGTCTTCGGCGGCGCCGGATCTCCGCAGGCGAGCGGATCCGCGCCGCCGGCCGGCCCGGGACCGGTGCTCCGGGTGACCGTTTCCGGCGGCGGGCCCGTCGGGCTGAGCCTCGCGCTCCTCCTGGAGCACCTCATGGGCCCGCGGGTCGCCGTCACCGTCTACGACGGCCGCTGGACCCATGACGGCTCCCGGGTGGTGTGGAAGGGCCAAGATCTGGGCAATGTACGGCGCCAGCAGGTCGTCACGGTCCAGAGCCGCCAGTACCTGAACCTCCCGGGCCCGGTGCAGGCTCGGCTGTTCAAGCCCGGGGCGTACTCCGAGATGTGGCCGCCCGGCCCCGACTCCATCCGCGGCCACGCTCCGCGCAACCTCCGCATCGCCTACATCGAGGACACGCTGCTGGAGATTGCCGGCGAGAAGTCCGACAGCATCCGGCTCGTCCCCACCCGCTTCAATCCCGACGAGGATGGCGACAGCGCGAAGCAGGACCACGTGCTCGCCATCTGCGAGGGCGGCCGTTCGCGCACGCGGGAGCACTTCACCGGCAAGTTCGGCACCGCCGACAGCTCGATCTACTCCCTGAACGGCGAGCACCTGCTGGATGTCGTGCTGGGCTTACGCGTCAAGTCCGACCTGCCGGACGCCATGTCGGTCCTGCTGACCGTGGCCCAGAACCGCTACCTGCTCAACGCCCTGGGCGGCGAGGGCTTCCTCAACATGCGGCTCACCGACGAGGAGGCCGCGGAGGTCATCGGCATCGATCCCGTCCGCCGCGTGTTCGAGGAGTGTGTCGCCGCCAACCCGTGCATGATGGGCCGTACCGACGACGGCGACTTCCACTGCTCCACCCACGGCACCCTGTTCCTGCCCTCCCTGATCAAGGGGTCTGCCCTGTGGCGGCGGGTGCAGGAAGGGCTGGCGATGTTCGGCGTGGCCGACTACAACCTCAGCGCCGTCACCGCCTTCCGGCTCGACATGGTGCAGCGGCCGCGCTTCACCGCGCGCCTGCACGCCCCGACGTCCACCACCCCGGGCACCTACGGTTTCCTGCTCGGGGACGCCGCCAACGCCATCCATTTCTGGCCCGGTCGCGGGCTCAACAGCGGGCTGGCCTCGGTCATCTCCCTGGCCCGCTCGCTCAGCCAGGCCTGGCGCGGGCGAGCCTTCCGCGACGCGGACTTCATCCGCCACGAGGCGGCCATGGCGATGCTCCAGTACCGGCACAAGAGCCGTGCCTGGCAGGCGATGGTCACCACCGACGAGGACGGCGTCACCCGGGCCATCAAGGACAACATCGCCAAGGGCTGCGCCGGCCCGCAGTCCGCCCCGAGCTCCGACGCGCAGGCCGCGGCGGACATCGACACGCTGATGGACCGGCTCGTGCTCATCCGGGGCCGTCTGTCGCAGCGCGTCTCCGGCCTGCCCGACGACGTCTCCCTGCGCGCCCACCTCGGCCGGCTGTCGGCCGAGACCCTGCGCATCCTGGTCATCAGCGACGCGTGGGACACGGTGGTCATGGGCGGCGAGGAGGTCGACATCGACATCTTCTACCGCGAGGAGCCTGCGGCCGCTCCGGATGGGGAGCCCGTGTGGGCTCCGCAACTCGCCAGCGAGCGCGAACAGCACACCCGGGTGATCTCCAGATCGACCGGCCGGTCGCCACGGCCGGCGGCGCAGGCCCCCCGGTAGATCCCCCTGCCCGGCCACACCCGCATCTCCGTCCCGAGCTAGGTAGGCTCCAAGCCGTGCCCTCGATTGACGTGACTCGGTGAGCGCCACCCGTCTGCTGGTCATCGGAGCCGATGCAGCGGGGATGAGTGCCGCGCACCAGGCGATCCGGGCGGCCGAGGCGGCCGGGACCAAGCTGGCCGTGACCGCGCTGGAGGCGACCGGCGACACGTCGTACTCCGCGTGTGGCATCCCCTACTGGGTCGCCGGCGACGTGTCCGGCGGCGACGCCCTGGTGGCCCGCACCGCCGAGGAGCACCGGGCGGCCGGGATCGACCTGCGGCTCGGCGCCACCGCGACCGGGATCGACCGGCAGGCCCGCACCGTCACCTACCGGGAGGCCGGCGGCGAGCAGGTGCTGGGCTACGACGAGCTGGTGATCGCGACCGGTGCCTCGGCCGTGGTGCGGGGCTGGGCCATCGACCCCGGCACCGGGCAGCGGTATGCCGGCGTCGCGCCGGTCAAGACGCTCACCGACGGCGCCGTCTGGCTGGACCTGCTCGCGGGGCTGCCCGAGGGCCCTGGCCGGGTGGTGGTCGCCGGTGGCGGCTACATCGGCGTCGAGATGGCCGAGGCCGCCAGGAGGCGTGGCCACGAGGTCACCGTGATCACCCGCGCCCGGGTGCTGAGTCCCTTGGACCCGGACATGTCCGCCCGGGTCGAGAAGGGGATGCGCGAGGCGGGCGTCCGGGTCGTGGCCGGCTCACCGGTCGTGCGGCTGGACGTGGCGGACGGACGCGTACGTGGCGTCTATTCGGCGGACGGCGAGCGCTATCCGGCGGACCTGGTCGTGCTGGCTCTGGGGATCGCACCGAACACCGGTTTCCTCGACCTCGGCAAGCTGCCGAGCGGCCCGAGCGGCGGTTTGCGGCCCGGGCCGGACGGGAGACTGGCCGACGGGATCTGGGCCGCCGGTGATTGCTGCGAGGTCCGCCATCGGCTCACCGGCACGTGGACCTACGTGCCGCTCGGCACCCACGCCAACAAACAGGGCCGGATCGTCGGCACGAACCTCGTCACGCCGGGCGCGCTGCGCTTCGGCGGCGTGCTGGGCACCGCGATCACCCGATTCGCCGTCGGCGCGACCTACCTGGAGATCGCCCGCACCGGTCTGAACGAGCGTGAGGCCGCCGCCGCCGGCGTCGAGGTGACGTCCCTGGTCACCGAAGGCAGCACGGCCAGCGGCTACATGAGCGAGGCCGACCCGGTCGCGGTGAAGGTGCTGGCGGCGCGGTCGGATCGCCGGCTGATGGGCGCGCAGATCGTCGGCGGGCGTGGCGCGGGCAAGCGCATCGACACCGTCGCCACCGCGTTGTGGCACGGCGCGACCGTTGACGACCTGGCCTGGTCCGACTTGTCCTACGCGCCGCCGTTCGCCACCGCGTGGGACATCGTGCAGGTCGCGGCCCGGCGGCTGGCCGAGAGGCTGTGAGTCACCGGGCCGGCGCGCGGCTGGGGCCGGCGCGGCGTACGAGCCAGCCGGCCGATCGCTCGGCCAGCCGCCACTGTGCGCCGGGGTCGAGCTCGGGGAACATGTGCCCCGCGCCGGGAATCTCCTCGACCTGAACGTCGCCGCCCACTGCCCGGAGCGCCTGCGCGAGCCGGTGGCTCTGCCTGCGGGGGACGGCGGTGTCCTTGTCGCCGTGCAGCAGCAGGAACGGAGGCGCGCCGGGCCGCACGGCGTGCACCGGGCTCGCCGCTCGTGCCAGGTCGGGGCGTTCCGCGGCGGTCGCGCCGAGCAGCAGCGCCTCCCTGGAGCCGGGTCCGCGGTCGGGCTCTCCCCCGGCGTCCTCGATGTCGTCCGGCATCTGGAGCAGGTCGGTCGGCGGGTACCAGCAGACGACCGCGGACACCGCGGCCGGCTCGGTCAGCGCGTGGAGGGCGGCCAGGTGGCCGCCGGCCGAAACTCCCCAGCTCACCGTGGTGTCCGTGGTGATCCCGTGGTCGCCGCGGTGCTCGGCGAGGTAGCGCGCCGCGCTGGTCAGGTCCTCCAGCGGGGCGGGGAATCGCGCCTCGCCGCTGAGCCGGTACTCGATGCTCGCCACGGCGAGGCCCAGCCCGGCGATGCGCTCGAAGAACGACGGACTGGCGACGGGCGGCTGTGTGCGGTGGCCGACTCGCCAGCCGCCGCCGTGCACGTACAGGCACAAGGCAGCGGGAGCGGGCGGCACGTAGAGGTCCAGGGAGAGCGGGCGGAAGCCGGGTGGCTGCGCGTAGACGATCTCCCGGTGGACGGCCACCTCGGTCACGACGCGGCGGCCTCGATCAGGGGCTCCTTGTGGAAGCGGCCGCCCTGCATGATCGCCGTGATGTTCCGCTGATCCTGCAGGATCGTGACGTCCTGCGCCGGGTTCCCCCGCACCATGAGGAGGTCGGCCAGGTAGCCGGGGGCCAGCAGGCCGAGCTCGTCGCCCATGCCCATGACCTGGCCGCCGTACTGTGTGGCGGCGCGCAGGGCCTCCAGCGGGGTGTAGCCGAGCAGCTCGACGAAGAGCTGCAGGTCGCGGGCGTTCCTGCCGATGGGGTTGTTGGGGAATCCGTAGTCGCCGCCGGGCAGGGCGCGGATGCCGCGGGCGCGGATCTCCGGGTAGATGGCGGCCATGCCCTCCAGGGCGGCGACCGAGCCCATCTTCTCCGCCACGCCGCGGTCGATGCCGAACTCCGCGCCCTCGTGGACGTTGGCGTAGATGATGCCCGGCGCCGGCGAGACGAAGACCTCGTCCTTGACCGACTCCAGCAGGTCGAGGGCCTCCTCGTCCGCGTAGGTGCAGTGGTAGATCGAGCGGAAGCCGGCGCGTACGGCGATCTTCACCGATTCCGCGGACTGCGCGTGACAGTTGAGCCACACCCCGCACTCGCGGGCCGCCTCGCCGGCGGCGGTGGCCTCCTCCTGGCTGTACTGGGTGATCTGGGAGCC
This sequence comes from Nonomuraea rosea, assembly GCF_039539705.1. Classification (NCBI taxonomy): domain Bacteria; kingdom Bacillati; phylum Actinomycetota; class Actinomycetes; order Streptosporangiales; family Streptosporangiaceae; genus Nonomuraea; species Nonomuraea rosea. The sequence goes on from NZ_BAABDQ010000050.1 coordinate 12,170, forward strand.
ACCGGGGATGAAGACGTCGTCGTTGCTGAGCAGGAACTTGACGCTGTCGAAACCCATGGCGGCCTGTTCGCGGACGAAGGCACGGCAGGCGTCGGGGCCCTGCCAATCGGGCTCGACGTGGCCGTCCGGCCGCACGGGGTGGTTGTCGCGCTCCATGCTGGCCGCGCGCAGGCGCGGGCCCGGCACCGCCCCCGCCGCGATCTTGCCGCGCAGGATCACCTCGGTCGGCATGGGCAGGAGGGAGCCCGCCGAGTAGGCCGCGGTGAAACCGGCGTCCAGCAGGATCGCCGCGTTGCGCTCGGCCCTGGCGAGCTCCGCCTCCAGGCCCTCGATCCGGCCGAAGAAGCTGACGTCCAGCGGCGGGTTGAAGCCCGGGTCGATGTGGCCGACCGCGGAGGGGAAGGTGAGGTGCGCGTGCGACTCGATCAGGCCGGGCATGACCGTGCAGCCGCGGGCGTCGATCACCCGGTCCTCGCCGTGCTCGTCCTGCCAGCGGCTGCGGACCTCCACCACACGGTCACCCTCGACGACCACTTCGCCGGGCTCGGGGGACGACCCCGTTCCGTCGAAGACCAGGCCGTTGGTGAAGACGATTCGCTCCATGGTGCACGCTCCCGGCGCGGCATTCTCGCTCAGTGAGAATGGGTTTTGTTAAGCACTCTCGAGAAAGAGTGGCCGTGGATCCGGCCGGCTGTCAATGCCCGCCGGTGCGGCAGGGTCACTCCGGGGAGCAGCCGAGCAGGGTGGAGATCTCTTGAGCCGTACGCGCCGCCTGCGGGCGAAGCTCCCTGATGAGCCGCTGTGCCGACCAGTCACGGGCCTGCACCGCGACGTTCAGGCCGGCGATCACCCGGCCCGAGGCGTCACGCACGGGAACGGCGATCGAGCGCAGCCCGAAGGCGAGCTCCTCGTCCTGGACGGCACTGCCGTCCTTGCGGATGGCGGCGAGCTCGTCGCGGAGCTCGTCCAGGGACAGCTTGGCGTTGGGGCCGTGCGGCGGCAGGAAGGACCCGGCGGTGACGCGGGTCGCGAGCTCGTCGTCGCTCAGATGGGCCAGCAGCAGCTTGCCGATCGAGGTGAACACCGCCGGAAGCGTCGAGCCGACCTGGATGTTCGCGGTCACCAGGTCGGAGTTCCGGATCCGGACCAGGTAGAGCACCCGGTCTCCCGTGAGCACGCACAGGTTGACGGTCTCCCCCGTGGCCTCGGCCAGCGCCTTCAGCTCCGGGGTCGCGAGCTCGACGAGGTCCATGCTGCGCAGCGCGGCGCTGCCCAGCGTGAGCACGCGGACCCCGGGCCGGTAGTCGCCGTTCGGCAGGTGGACGAGATAGCCCTCCGCCGTCAGCGTCATGACCATCCGGTAGACCGTCGGGAGCGGGACGCCGGTGGCGGCGGCCATGTCGCTGACGCGCCAGGCCGGGTGCTGCTCGGTGAACAGCGCCAGCAGCCTGAGGCCCTTGGCCAGCGCCTCGATGCGGTATTCGGGCCGGGGAGCGGACTCGGCCGGCGCGGCGGTCTGGGCCGGCCTCCGTCTGGCGGGCATGCCACACGCCTCGCTCTCTCACGCCCTACCTGTGAAACCCATGTTCGAGGCGCGAGACTATCATGAGCGCCGCCGGCCAGCGGATCGGCCGTTCTCACCGCGGATCCTCCTCGCTCTCGAGCCAGGCCAGAGCGTCCTCGGCCCAGGCGATCTCCGCCCTGGCGCGGGCGATGTTGCCCTGCATGGCCAGCACCTTGAGCCCGGTGATGAGCCCGTGCTCGCTGCGCGGGCGGCGGGCCAGCCGCTTGACCAGCCGGGGGAAGACCCCGCGCCGCAGTTCGCGCAGTTGCCGGAGGTAGACGGCCAGCAGGTCCTCGTGGTGCCGGCGGTGCGTGCTCAGGTGCTCGCGGATCACTTCCACCGGGGCGGTGTCGAGGAACATCAGCTTGACCCGTTCGGCGTCGCGGACGGGCGGGTAGTCCACCGGCTGCGCCAGCCACTCCCGCAACTCGGCGGCCCCCCGCTCGGTGAGCTGGTAGGTCCGCTTCGGCTTGCCCGGATTGTCGTCGGTCATGCTGCTGGTCACGAGCCCCTCGCTCTCCAGCCGCCGCAACTCCGGATAGATCTGGGTGTGCGAGGCGTACCAGAACCACCCCAGCGACTCGCCGAACTCGCGCGCGAGATCGTAGCCGGAGGTCGGCTCGGTGCTGAGGAATCCCAGCAGGGCGTATTTCAGGGACATCCGACCGTCTTTCGCGCTCCGGGGCCACAGGACCTATGTCAATCTTTACATACGTCCGCCAACCCGAAGCCCTGGAAGGTCCGAGCACGTGAAAGGAGAGATTGACATAGGGAGAGGGGCCGCCGGACATGGACATCCGCATCGGCGCATGGCTAGCATCCGTCAGGATGAAATCGACTTTCGCTGGATGAACTTGGAGGCCGGTCATGGATTGGCTCGGTCTGAGCGGGCGCAAGGCGCTCGTCATGGGTGCGGGCGGCCTCGGCGCCGCCTGCGCCAAGGGCCTCGCGCAGGCGGGGGCGGCCGTGACCGTCGTGGACGTGGACGCGGCCAGGCTGAAGGAGCTGCAGGCCGACCCGCACCTCGGCGCCGCCGGCATCCGCGTCATCCGCGCCGACCTGGCCGCCGCCGCGGCGTGCGAGGCGGCGGTGACGAGCGCCGCCGCCGAGCTCGGCGGGCTCGACGTGCTCGTGCACGCCGTCGGGGTCAACGACCGGCGGCCCGTGGTCGACACCCCCGACGAGGTGTGGGACCGCATCGTCACCCTGAACCTGTCCACCGCCTTCTGGGCCGGGCGGGCCGCCGGCCGGCTGATGCGGGAGGCCGGCCGGGGCAGCATGGTCTTCTTCTCCTCGGTCTCCTCGCAGCTCGCGCATCTCCACCACGGCCCCTATGCGGCCAGCAAGGGCGGCCTGGACCAGCTGGTCAAGGTGATGGCCAGGGAGTGGGCGGCCGACCAGGTGACCGTCAACGCGGTGGCGCCCGGCTACACCGAGACCGAGCTGACCCGCGACTACCTGGCCAGACCCGGGATGCGGGAGGAGATGACCAGGCTGGTCCCCGCGGGACGTCTGGGGACGCCGGAGGACGTGGTGGGCGCGGTCCTGTTCCTCCTGTCGCGGCGGGCCTGCTTCATCACCGGCCAGGTGCTGTACGTCGACGGCGGCAGGACGCTCGTATGACCGCGCCGCCGCGCCAGGAGCCGGACCGGCCACTTCAGGGAGAGGGAACATGAAGCTGATCACCTTTGACGACGGCCGCGTAGGGCGGCTGGAGCTGGAAGAACGCCTGGTCATCCCGTTGCGGGTGCCCTCCACCAGGGCGTACTTCGAAGGCGGCGGCCACGCCCCGGAAACCGGCGAACGCCTGCGCCTGGACGACGTACGGCTGCGCGCCCCGATCGTGCCGAAGAAGTTCTTCCACACCTCGGGCAACTTCCGCGAGCACGAGGACGAGTCGAAGAGCGTGGACTGGTCGCACCCGATCCACAAGGGCATCGTGTTCTTCCAGAACGTCGATGCCATCGTGGGCCCGGACGAGCCGGTCATCTACCCCGAGCACCTGACCGGCGAGCTGGACTACGAGCTGGAGATCGCGGTCGTGATCGGCAAGCCCGGCAAGTTCTTCGGCGTGGACGACGCCCCCTGTCACATCGCCGGTTACGTGGTCTACAACGACATCACCGCCCGCGACATCCAGCGCAGGGAGATGGCCTCCGGCGTGTTCTCCTTCTGCAAGGCGATCGACACGTTCAACCCGCTCGGACCGTACATCGTCACCGCGGACGAGATCCCGGACGCCCAGAACCTCGACATGGAGCTGCGGGTCAACGGCCGGGTCCGGCAGAAGTCCAACACCAGCCGCATGTCGGTGTCGATCCCGCACCTGGTGGCCTACCACTCGCCGCAGGGCTACAGCGCGGGCGACCTGATCTCCACCGGCACCATCCAGGGCGTGGCCGGTTTCAGCGGCGATCCCAGCCTCTACCTCAGGCCGGGCGACGTGATCGAGGCCGAGGTCGAGCGGCTCGGCGTGCTGCGCACTCCCGTCGTGAGCTGGGAGCAGGGGCACGGGACCCCGGTGCCGGAGAAGGTGGACTGGTGAGGGCCGGCGTCCTGGACGGCCGGGCCGTGCTGATCCGCGGCGAGCTGGCCGCGGACGTGGCCCGCCGCGGGTTGCCCGGCGAGCCGATGGCGCTGCTCGAACGGTGGGCGGAGCTGCGGGAGCTGGCGGCCGGCCTGCCGGACGACGCCTTCGACCTGCCGCTCGGCCAGGCCGTCTGGCAGGCGCCGGTGCCGGTGCCGCGACAGGTGTTCGCCGTCGCCCTGAACTACCCGCCGCACGCCGCCGAGGCCGGCTTCGCCCCGCCGGACGATCCGCTGGTGTTCACCAAGTTCCCGGCCTGCCTGACCGGGCCGTGCTCCACCGTCACGCTGCCCGAGGGCAAGGTGGACTGGGAGGCGGAGCTGGTCGCGGTGATCGGGCGCCACGCCTACCGCGTCGGCGAGGAGCGCGCGTGGGAGCACGTGGCCGCGCTCACCGCGGGCCAGGACCTCTCCGAACGCGTCACCCAGAGCAGGGGCGTGCCCGCCCAGTTCAGCCTGGGCAAGTCCTTCCCCGGTTTCGGCCCGATCGGCCCGGTCCTGGTCACGCCGGACGAGCTGGCCGACCCGGACGACCTGGAGATCACCTGCCTGCTCAACGGCGAGGTGGTCCAGCACGACCGCACCAAGTCGATGATCTTCCCGGTGCCGGAGCTGGTGGCCAGGATCTCGGCCGTGGTGCCGTTGCTGCCGGGCGACCTGATCTTCACCGGCACCCCGGCCGGCGTCGGCAACCGCCGTACCCCGCCCCGCTACCTGAGCGCCGGCGACGAGCTCGTCACCCGCATCGAGGGCATCGGCGAGTTGCGCCAGACCTTCCAATGACGACAGGAGAACGTCGCGTGTCAGAGCAGTCCATCCCCCGGCGCTTCGTCGGCAAGAGCGTGCTGGTGACCGGCGCGGGCACCGGTTACGGGGCCGAGATCGCCGTCCGCGCCGCCCAGGAGGGCGCCCGGGTGGCGGTGCACTACAACACCTCGGCCGCCGGAGCAGAGCGTACCGTCGCCAGGATCGAGGAGCTGGGCGGTGCGGCGTTCACCGTCCAGGCCGACATCAGCCGGCACGACGACATCCGCCGGATGGCCGGAGAGGTCTTCACCCGCTTCGGCGGCCTGGACGTGCTGGTCAACAACGTCGGTGACGTGGCGCCGGAGCAGATGTCCTGGCGCGACCTCACCGAGGAGTCGATCGACCGGGTGCTCGCGGTCGACGTGAAGGGCACCATGCTGTGCACGCACGAGCTCGGCTCACGCATGCTGGAGCAGGGCCACGGTGCGATCATCAACATCGGCTCCACGGTCATCGTGCGCGGCAGCCCCCGCGCTCCGCAGTACGCCGCCGCCAAGTACGGCATCCTCGGCATCACCAAGTCCTACGCCGCCGCCTTCGCCCCGACGGTGCGGGTCAACACCTTCGCGCCCGGGTTCATCGAGACCGAGGCCACGCTGAGCCGGCACGACTGGCAGAGCGGCCGTCGCGAGGAGCTGATCTCCCGCACCCCGATGAGCCGCGTCCCCGGGCCGGCCGAGCTGGCCGGAACCGCGCTGTTCCTGGCCACGGACGACGCCGCGCACATGACCGGCGTCTATCTCAACGCCGACGGCGGCTACAACATGATCGGCGCTTGAGAGCGCCGAACAAGGGCCGTACGAGCGCCGCCTGGTCGTGGATGCCACGCCCAGGCGGCGGGCGTCAGGCGCCTTCGCCGCGCGGATGCCAGGCGTGCGTCTCGGCGGCGTGGCCGAGGGGGAAGACCGGGTCCGCGGTGCCGCCCGGCAGGTCCTCCGGATGGGCCTCGACGGCGGCCATGGATCGGGGCAGCTCGAACGGGAGCCGCCCCTCCGGGCGCGCGTGCCCGAACACGACGTCGAGCACGGCGTCGTCGCCGGCCCCGAAGTCGGCGACCAGCGCGGCGGCGCATGCGGCGAGCTCCGGGATGACGGCGGGGCGGTCGAGGAAGACGTCGATCACGGTCGGCACGGTGGCGGCCAGCGCGCACAGGTGCTCGCGCTGCCGGTCGGGAAGGTCGAGCCGGCCCTGGTGGAAGAACGCCTCCGGCAGCCCGGACCGGGGCTCGTACGGGGCCCCGATGCGCACCAGCGCGACGTCGGCGTCCTCCGGCCGGTTCACCACGGTCGCGTACGCGGCGGCGGCGCCGGGGTCGATGCCCTCGACGTAGAGCCGGATCCCGGAGGCGAGCGGCAGCAGGCGGGAGTCGTTGCTCAGCAGCGTCATCGCCCGCCGCTGCGCCGCCGCGCCGGCCGCCGCGAAATCCGCCCGGCCCACGGTGGCCACCGCGCGCTCCTCGTCCACGTACGGGTCCTCGAACAGGCCCAGCTGGAACAGCACGGTCAGCACGCGCCGTACCGACTCGTCGATCCGCGCCTCGCCGACCCGGCCGGCGGCGACCAGCTCGGTGATCACCTCAGGGCACCACTCCCCGCCGAGCTGGTCGACGCCGGCGTCCAGCAGGAGCAGCGCGCGCCCGGCCCGGTCGAGGTGCTCCACGCCCCACGCACGGGCCGGCCACACGCTGCCGTCGGGCAGCACGGCGGCGGTGAGCAGGCCGAAGTCGGTGCACACGACGCCGTCGTAGCCCTCGTCGCGGCGCAGCAGCCCGGCCACCACCTCCCGGTCGAAGGCGAACCCGACCTCGCTGAGCCCCGGCACCCCCACCGGGCGGCCGTAGTACGGCATCACGGCGGCGGCCCCCGCGCGCAGGGACGGGCGGAACTGCTCACGGTGCAGCTCGAACAGCCCCGCCGGATAGACCTGGTCCCGGCCGTTCGCGAAGTGCGCGTCCTCGCCGCCGGCCTGCGGGCCCGCGCCCGGCCAGTGCTTGACCATGCCGGCGACGGAGCCGGGGCCGAGCCGCGCTCCCTGCAGCCCCTCGACGTAGGCGCCGGCCAGGCGGCCCACCACGTCCGGGTCGGCGCCGAACGTGCCGGCGGCGCGGCACCAGCGCGGCTCGCTGGCCAGATCGGCCATCGGGTGGATCGCCATCCGGATGCCCACCGCGGCGTACTCCGCGCGGATGACCCGCGCGAACGCGCGTACCAGCTCCGCATCGCCGATCGCGCCGAACCCGAGCGGTTCCGGCCAGCGCGAACAGCCGCCGGAGGGGACCGAGGTCAGCGGGTTCTCATTCGCCGAGTGGCGCGGATCCGAGGAGACCAGCACCGGGATGCCCAGCCGGCTGTTCGCGGCCAGGTCCTGCAGCCGGTTGTGCCAGCGGGCCAAGGGCCCGGCGGCGACCGGCGCCATCAGGGTCAGGCAGCGCAGGTGCAGGTCGCGTACGGCGTGGGTGGTCGGAGCGACGGGCAACGGGCCCGCCGATTCCTCGGCCAGGCCGCCGTCGGGCCGGGCCGCGACCGGCGCGTGGCACATCAGCCCGGCCTTCTCGGCCGGCGTCATCCGGCTGATCAGGTCGCTCACCCGCTGCTCGATCGGGCGGTTCGGATCTTCGTACGGGGCCATCACGCCGTCGCCGTCCAGGTCACGGAAGGCGACGCCATCGTGGATGAGCCGTGGTTCGATGCGTGACACAGGCCTGAGCATGACGGCGGGTGACGCCGGTCACCTATCGCCATGCCATTCATTGGCAGGACTGTCGATGCCGCCGGCTCAGAGATGGGACGAACGGCGCGCGCCCAGTTCGCGCGAGATGCTCCGCGCGGCGGTCTGCACCGCCAGTCCGAGCAGCCGTGGCTGCGCGACCCGCTTCGGCACCAGGACCCCCAGGACGCCCACCGCCGTCTCGTCCTGGCCGAAGACCGGCGCGGCGATCGAGACGATGGTCTCGGACTCGTCCTCACGGCGGAACACCGCCAGCCGCTTCAGCCGCACGTCGGCCAGGGTGCGGCGGAGGGTGTCGGCGGGGATGAGCCGGTTGTCCGGCTCGCTGTAGATCGGCTTGGCCAGCAGCTCCTCCTGGACCTCCTGGGGCGCGAAGGCCAGCAGGACCAGCCCGACCCCGGTCGAGTGCAGGGGAAGCCGGCCGCCGGTCCGATATTCCACCGACGCCGCCTGGCGGGCGGACAGCCGCTCCACGAGCATCGCCTGCATCCCGTCACGGACGGCGAGCTGCACATGCTGACGGGTGACCTCGGCCAGGTCGTGCATGAAAGGCAGGGCGAGCTCGCGGAGCCCGTGCCCGCGCGGCGCCAGCGTGGCGACCTCCAGCAGCCGGAGGCCGATGCAGTAGCGGCCCGCGCCGTCCCGTTCGAGCGCGCCCCAGCTCACCAGCCGCGTCGCCAGACGCAGGGCGGAGCTCAGCGGGATCGCGCTGCGGCGGCTCAGCTCGGCCAGCGTCAGTACGCGGTGATCGGCGTCGAACGCCGCGAGCAGGGAAAGGGCGCGGTCCACGACGGGCTCGCCGTGCGGGGGCCGGCGTCCGCGCGCCGGTGCGGAGGCCGTCCGGGTCGCCCGCACATCAGGTTGGCCGGATTGTGATGACCCGGGCCTTTCATTGATTGGCATCTCGGCTTAACGGTACAGCGCCACGGCGTCATTCTTCCGGGCAAGCCAGGCGCGGAACGGGTCGGCGGCCTTCGACAAGCCCTCGCAACCATCGCCGCCGATGGCTGACCGCTCGGCGAAAGGTGTCCACGATGAGCAACTCTGACCTGCAGGGCGGGAGTCTGCCGGACCCGGCGGGCCTCGGCTCGGCCGACCGCGGCACTCCTCCGGAGGGCTGGCCCAACCCGCGCCACGGCTTCCTGCTCTTCCTCGGCCTCGCCGCGATCGGCGCCGCGATGGCCAACCTCGTGCCCGCCGTCCTGACGCTGTCGATCAAGGCGACCGTGATCGCGCCGGATGACGCCGCCACCGTGGTCTCCATCGTCACCAGCATCAGCGCCTTGTGCTCGCTCATCGTGTTCCCCGTGTTCGGCAGGCTCAGCGACCGCACCACCGGCCGGCTTGGCCGGCGGCGGCCGTACCTGCTGCTGGGCGCGCTGCTGTTCGCGGCCGGCGCGCTCACCATGCTGGCGGGTGACACCACGCTGGTGCTGACGGCCGCGGGCATCGTCACGGCGGTGGGGTTCAGCTCGGCCACCGTCGCGCTCACGGCGGTCGTCGCCGACCAGTTCGCGCCGGAGCGGCGGGGACCGGCCTCGGCCGTCATCGGGCTGAGCCTGCCGGTCGGCGCGGTCGTGGGCCTGTTCATCGCGCAGTCGGTCGCGCCGAATCTGGCGGCGATGATCCTGCTCCCGGCGGGGGTCGCGGCGCTCGGCTGCGCCCTGTTCGCGGTCATGCTCAAGGACAGGGAGCTGTCGCCGGCCGAACGTCCGCCGTTCGGCTGGGGTGAGGTGCTCGGCACGTTCTGGGTGAACCCCGCGCGCAGCCCCAGCTTCGGCTGGGCCTGGCTGAGCCGCTTCCTGGTCTTCCTCGGCGTGGCGGCGATCCAGGCGTACCAGGTCTTCTACCTGATGAACGTCCTGGGCTTCGCGCCCACGGAGGTCGCGGGGGCCGTCTTCCTGTCGACGCTGGTCCTCACCGCCGCCGCCCTCGTCTTCGCCCCGATCGCCAGCAAGATCTCCGACCGGGTCAGGCGGCGCAAGCCGTTCGTCATCGCCTCGGCGCTCATCTTCGGGGTCGGCCTCCTGCTCGCCGCCTTCGCGAACTCCTTCCCCTTCTTCCTGTTCGCGATCGGCGTCGTCGGGCTCGGCCAGGGCGTCTACTTCGCGGTCGACATCGCGCTCGTGACGGAGATCCTGCCCGACCCGGCCAACCCGGCGAAGGACCTCGGCATCATGAACCTCGCCAGCAGCCTCCCGGCCTCGATCCTGCCGGCCATGGCTCCCGCGATCCTCTCGATCGGCGCCTCGGCGGCGGCCCCGCAGAACTTCTCGGCGTTGTTCCTGTTCGGGGCGGTCGCGGGGCTGCTGGGTGCGGCCCTGATCCTGCCCATTCGGACGGTCAGATAGCGTGCCAGGAGGTCCAGGTGCGCGCGCACCGCACCGGCGCGAGGCAGAAAGTCCCTCATGACCGCACCCACCCACCTTCGCGTCGAGCACCTCGACGAGCCGCTCGGCATCGGCACGCCGCGCCCACGCCTGTCGTGGTGGCTGCCGGCGGGCAGTTCACGTCAGCTCGCGTACCGGATCCAGGCGGACGGGTGGGACTCCGGCGCCATCAGCTCGGCGGCCAGCGTCCTGGTCCCCTACGAAGGGCCGTCCCCCCGGTCGGGGCAGCGCGTGACCTGGCGGGTCAAGGTGTGGACGGACGCCGGGGAGAGCGGCTGGTCCCGGTCGTCCTGGTGGGAGCCCGGCCTGCTGGAGCCGGACGACTGGACCGCGGCCTGGATCAGCCCGGCCGATCCGCGGACGCCCGGGCCCGGCGATCGTCCCGCCTACCTCCTGCGTACCACGTTCACCCTGGACAAGCCGGTGGTCAGGGCCCGCGCGCACGCGACCGCGCGCGGCCTGTACGAGCTCCACTGCAACGGCAGCCGGGTGAGCGACCTTGAGCTGCTGCCCGGGTTCACCTCGTACCGGACGCGGCTGCAGGTGCAGACCTTCGACGTCACACCGCTGCTGGGGCAGGGACCCGGCGTGCTCGGCGCGGTGCTCTCGGACGGCTGGTACCGCGGCCGGCACGGCTTCCTGCGGCTGCCCGATCAGTGGGGCGAGGAGGTCGCCCTGCTCGTTCAGCTCGTCGCCGACCACCCGGACGGCAGCAGGACGGTGATCGGGACGGGCCAGGACTGGCGGTGGGCCACCGGCGCGATCCTGTCCGCCGACCTCATGGACGGCCAGCGCGTCGATCTGCGCGAGGACCTGCCCGGCTGGTCACGGCCAGGACCGTGCGGCGGCGTCTGGAGCGACGTGGCGATCGCCGAGCCGGGGCAGGCCCGGCTGGTCGCCTCCCCCGCCCCGCCCGTACGGGCGGTGGAGACCCTGCGCCCGGTCGGCGTGACCACGGTGCGTCCCGGCGTCCAGGTGATCGACCTGGGACAGAACATCAACGGCCGGCTACGGCTGACCGGACTCGGCCCGGCGGGCACGACGCTGACGCTGACCCATGGGGAGGCGCTCACCCCTGACGGCGACGTGACCACCGAGAACCTGCGTGCCTTCGACTTCGTCACCCGCACGCCGCTCCCGGCCGGCCAGACGGACCGGGTGACGGCGGCGGGCCTGGACGGAGAGACCTTCGAGCCCCGGCACACCACCCACGGCTTCCGCTACGTGCGGGTGGAAGGCCACCCGGGTGGCTTGGTGCCCGGCGACGTGGCCGGCGTCGTCGTCCACACCGACCTGCGCCGCACCGGCTGGTTCCGGTGCGGCGACGAGCGCCTGAACCGGCTGCACGAGGCGGCGCTCTGGAGCTTCCGCGGGAACGCGTGCGACATCCCGACCGACTGCCCGCAGCGGGAACGGGCCGGATGGACCGGCGACTACCAGCTGTTCGCGCCGGCCGCCGCGTTTCTCTTCGACGTCGCGGGCTTCACCTGGAAGTGGCTGCGCGACGTGGCGGCAGAACAGTGGCCGGACGGCCGCGTCCCGAACTACTCCCCCGGTCAGCCGCCCTTCCTCGTCAGCCCGGCCGAGGCCGGCATGACCGGCTCGGCGGGCTGGGGTGACGCGATGGTGAACGTCCCGTGGGAGATGTGGCGCGCGTACGGCGACCGCGACCTCCTCGCCGAGTTCTACCCGGCGATGCTGCGCTGGGTGGAGTACGGCGCCGCCCGCGCCCGGGAACACAGCCACCCCGGCCGGGTGCCCGGGCCCCACGACCGCTACCTGTGGGACACCGGCTTCCACTGGGGCGAATGGCTCCAGCCGGACGGTCCGCGACATCCGGCGCCCGACCGCGACCACAGCGTGGTCGCCACCGCCTACCTGCACCGTTCCGCCCGTCTGGTGGCCGACATCGCCCGGCTGCTCGGCCACCAGGACGACGCCGCCCGCATGGACGAGCTGGCCGCGGGGACGCTGACGGCCTGGCGGCACGCGTTCGTCCGCCCGGACGGCGGCCTGGCCGTGGACGACCAGGCCACGCACGTGCGGGCGCTCGCGTTCGACCTGGTACCGCCCGGGCACCGGTCCCTGGCGGCGGCGCGCCTGGCCGAGCTCGTCCGCAGGGCCGGGACCCATCTGACGACCGGCTTCCTGGCCACCCCTCATCTGCTGCCGGTGCTGGCCGGCAACGGTCACCTGGACGTGGCGTACGAGCTGCTGCTGCGCGACACCGCCCCGTCCTGGCTGCACATGATCGAGCAGGGCGCGACCACGATCTGGGAGCACTGGGAGGCCGTCGGCGGCGACGGCACGGTGCAGGGCTCGCTCAACCATTACAGCAAGGGCGCCGTGATCTCCTTCCTGCACACCCACGTGGCCGGAATCCGCCCGCTGCGGCCGGGCTACCGCCACTTCGCCGTCGCGCCCCAGCCGGGCGGCGGCCTGAGCTGGGCGGAGGCCGAGCTGCACAGCCCGTACGGGCGGATCCTGTCGTCGTGGCGCGTCACCGGAGGCGCGCTGGAGCTGCGCATCGAGGTGCCGCCCGGCACGACGGCCGACGTGCGGCTGCCCGGGACCGGAGGGCTCGTGACCGCCGATCCCGGCACCCATACCTACCGCACGATGCTCTGACCTGCGCCGTGACGGCGAGGTCGCCTGGCCGTTCCGCCCTGCCCGCGGGCAGGGCACGGAGGCGCCTTTCTCCGACAGCCGACCAGGAGCGGTGGCAGAATGTGACCATGCGGCCACCCCGAGCGAAATACTTCAACACCACCGGCCCGTGCGGCCCCCAGCACCACTACATGCTGCCCCCCACGCAGCGGCTCCCCCAGGCGCGCGAGCTCATCGAGATGGACCGCTACTTCGTGCTGCACGCGCCCCGGCAGACCGGGAAGACGACCGTCCTGGACGCCTTGGCCTCCGGCCTGACCGCCGAGGGAGACATCGCCGCCCTGTCGTTCTCCTGCGAGCGCGCCAAGTCGGCCGGCGACGACGTCGAGTGGGCAGAGTCGCTTCTGCTGGATTCCCTCCGCGAGGCCGCCGACCTGTCGAGCTGGCCTGAGGAGCTGCTGCCACCGGATCCCTGGCCGCAGGTCACGCCGGGCAGCCGGTTCGGTGCGGCGCTGCGGGAGTGGTGCCGGCGCTGTCCGCGCCGGGTGGTGCTGTTCCTCGACGAGATCGACGCCCTGCAGGGCAACAGCCTGGTCAGCATCCTCAGCCAGCTCCGCGACGGTCACAACAGGCGATCGAAGGGCTATCCGTTCCCCGCGTCGATGGTGCTGTGCGGGCTGCGCGACCTGCGCGACTACAAGGTCGCCTCGGGCGGCGAACTCGGCCGTTCCAACCCGGCCAGCCCGTTCAACATCGTCACCGAGTCGCTACGCCTGGGCGACTTCACCGCCGACGAAATCGCCGAGCTGTACGACCAGCACACCCAGGCGACCGGCCAGGAGTTCACCAAGGACGCGGTGGACCGGGTCTTCGAGCTGACGCAGGGACAACCATGGTTGGTCAACGCCCTCGCCTTTGAGATCATCCTCCAGATAGGAGAGACTGCCGCCATCACCACCGGACAGGTGGAGGACGCCAAGGAACGGTTGATCCGGAAGCGGGCCACCCACCTGGACTCCCTCGTGGCGCGGCTGCGCGAACCACGGGTGGAACGGGTGATCGAACCGATCCTGGCAGGAACGTGGCCGGACACGGACTCTTCATTCGACGATGACGTCTCCTATGTTCACGACCTGGGCCTCATCCGGGCGACCAGGGAACTCGAGATCGCCAACCCGATCTATCGAGAGGTCCTGCTACGGATCCTGGGCCAGCGTACGGAGCGGTTCGTGCTGGCCGATCCGCACAGCTTCGTGCTTCCGGACGGCCGGTTCGACCTGCCGCGCCTGCTGCGGGAGTTCGTCGTGTTCTGGCGCGAGCACGGCGAAGTACTCATCTGCCAGGAGGGCTACCACGAGGCCGCCTGCCAGATCATCCTCATGGCCTTCCTGCACCGGCTGGTCAACGGCGGCGGCCAGTGCGACCGGGAGTACGCCGCGGGCACCAAGCGCCTGGACGTGCTGGTCCGCTGGCCTTACACCAGCCCCGAAGGCGAGCGGCTGGTGCAGCGGGAGGCCATGGAGCTGAAGGTCTGGCGGGCAGGCGAAACCGACCCGACGCCCGATGGCCTCGCCCAGCTCGACCGCTACCTGGACCGCCTCACCCTTCACACCGGCGCGCTGGTGATCTTCGACCGGCGCCCCGAGGCCCTGCCCTGGAAGGAACGAGGCGGCTTCGAGCAGGCGGCCACCCCGTCCGGCCGCCAGGTCACCGTCCTGCGCGTGTGACGGCTACCCGGCCTTGCGCAGCACCACGCCGAGCAGGCGGTCCGTCGCCAGATATCCGGAGTGGCGAGAGTCGTGCGAGCGGTCCGCGTTGTCCCCAGCACGACCAGGTGGCCGGCCGGCACGTGGGTGCCTGGCGCGGTCCGCAAGGCGGACACGGTGTCCCGGGATATCGGGTCGCCCGGAATGGCCGTGACCCGCTTGATGGCACCGAATCGGCACGACGGTCTCCCCTACTCGATGATCTTCGAGCGTAACGAACCCCTCCGCACGTGTAGGTGATATCTCCGCGAAGCACCCGGACCCGAGTGCTCTTGCTGGCCGCGCGTACGCGTGGCTAGGTTGTGATCATGCAGTACGTCGATGTGGCGAGCAGACTGCTACTGCTCACGGTGTTCGCGCTCGCACTGGTGAGCAAGGTCTCCAGCCGCAGGGCCTGGGGCGAATTCGCCGAGTCGCTCAGGGCGATGGCGGTGGTCGGCGACACGAAGGTCCCGGTGGCCGCGGCGGGTGCGGCGGCGGCCGAGGGCGGTGTCATCGTGCTGGCCGCGGTGCCGCTTCGCTGGGCCGGATCAGCGGCGTTCATCCTCGCCGCCGGGCTGCTCGGGTGTCTCACCGTCGCTGTCGTCATGGTCGTACGGAGGGGGAACGCCGTCGCCTGCCGCTGCTTCGGCGCCTCCCAGACGCCCTTGGGCCTATCGCACGTGGTCCGTAATGTGGTTCTCGTCGTGATAGCTCTGCTCGGGCTGGCGGGATCCTTGGCGAACGGCTCCTTCGATCCGGCTCTCAGCGCGATCGCCGGCGTCTTCGGCGCCGTTCTGGGGTTGCTCATCACCCGATGGGATGATCTCGCCTCGTTGCTCGTATCACCTTGAGTGAGCTGGTCAGTTGAACTCGTCCGAGGACCTGCAAGTCATGAGCCCGTCCAGGCTCAGGCCCCCGGTCAGCAGGCCTGCTACGTACCCGCATCCTGCTATGTAGCTACCTCGCCTGGCGATCGCGGCGAAGACCGCTCCGGAGAACAACTGCCGGCCGGCCGGATTGGAGATCCGTGGCTGGACGCTGCACCTGGTGGCGTTGTTGCAGGTCTTCGTCTTGCGCGCGGTTCTCAACGGGATGGTGTGGCGGTTGACGTCCGCCGAGACGATGATGCGGTTCTGGACCCGGTTGCAGATGACGACGTACGAGGCGACGACGGCAGAGCCGCTCTTGTAGATGCTGGAGACGAGCCCGCGGCAGCCGTCGCGATTGGCGGCGTGGGCCGGCAGCGCTCCGACGAGCATGGTTCCTGCGGCGACCGTTGCCACGAGGGCGACCCTCATGCCTTTGTTCATGGGAGATCCTTGGCTATCAGGGGGAAGTGGCTGAGCGTCAGGTCCCGAACGAGAACGTCCCGCGCAGGATGGTGCCTCGTCCGCTCCAGTAGCTCTTGTAGTCGGCTCGGTAGGTGACGTCTTCGAAGGCGGTGAGCACTTCGCAGGTGGCGCCCGGGTGCCGGATGTTGTCGTCTCTGATGACAAGGGGTTTTCCGATCACACCCGGGCGGGTCAGGGTCACCTCGACCCAGGCCGTCCCCGTGGTGTCATCCGCCCGGACGCACAGCTCGTTGGCAGGGTCGGCGTAACGGACGATCCCGTCTCCGACGTCCCGTTGGAAGCTCGCCGCCAAGGCCGGTGGTGCGAAAACGACGCTCGCCACCGCGGCGGCGACGCCGGCGGTGATCATTTTGAGCGGGTTCATGCTCCTCCTTCTGACGAGGCTTTGTCAGGCTGGATCGTTGCACGCGTCGGCAGCACCCTGGAATACGCGGGGAATACGCCTGGTCACCCGGCTTTGCTTGGCCGAACGGGTGCGGCGGCACCGGGCGAGAATATTCGCAATCGTTTCTTGACCCAGTGGATCAACGAAACAGACCGCCGGGGTTTACAGTGCGTCCAGCCAAGGGGGCGCGATGGAGTTCGGGATACTGGGTCCGCTGACGGCATGGCGAGAGGGCCAGCAGCTCGATCTGGGCACGCCTAAGGCGCAGGTGCTGCTGGCGGTCCTGCTGTGCCAGGCGGGTTACCCTGTTTCGGAAGATCAACTCGTCGTGGCGCTCTGGGGGAACGCCCCTCCGAAGAGCGCCACCAAGAACGTGCAGACCTACGCCCACCGGCTCCGGCGGCACCTGGGCGACCCGGCTCTCGTGGTGCGGCAGGGCTCCGGCTATCTGATGCCGGTGGCCGGGGACGAGCTGGATGCGGCGAGGTTCGAGAGCCTGGCCGGCTCAGGGCAGGCGGTGGAGGCCGCCGGTGCGCCGGAGGAGGCGACCCACCGCCTGCACGAGGCGCTGAGCCTCTGGCGCGGGCCCGCGTTCGTCGGCATGACCGATGTCCCGATGCTGGCCGCGGAGGCCTCGCGGCTGGACGAGGTCCGCCTGTCGGTCCTGCAGTCGCGGATCGCCGTGGACCTGAGGCTGGGACGCCATGCCGGCCTGCTGGGCGAGCTGACCGCGCTCACCGGCGAGTACCCCCTGCGGGAGCGGCTGCGCGCGCAGCTGATGCTGGCGCTGTACCGCTGTGGCCGGCGGGCGGACGCGCTCGCCGAGTACGCGCGTGCCCGCAAGACCCTGATCGAGGAGACCGGCCTGGACCCGGCCGAAGAGCTGCACGACATGCATCAGCGAATCCTCACTCAGGACCCCTCGCTCGACCTCGTTCCCCGCGGGAAGGCGACGATCGCGGGTCCCCCTGCGGAGGCCTCACGAGCCCGCCGTGAACGTGCCGCCCGCCTGCCGGATGAGCGGGGGAAAGTGCGGCACGCCCTGTCCGCCGACGGTCCCGTCCATGCCCCGGCCCCGATGCCCGAGCCTCAAGCGGCCCCCACTCCCGCCGAGTTGCCGCCGGACATCGCGGATTTCACCGGCAGGGACGACGAGGTGGCCGGCCTCACCGAGGTCCTCACCAAGCCGCGGCCGGGCACCGTCGCCCTGGCCAGCATCGCGGGTCTGGGGGGCCTGGGTAAGACGACGCTCGCCGTGCACGTCGCGCACCGGATCGCGGATCGCTTTCCCGACGGCCAGCTCTACGCGGACCTGCGCGGCGCCTCCGCGGATCCGGCCCGACCGGAGGACGTGCTCAGCCGGCTCCTGTTCGCGCTGGGCGTCAGCCCCACCGGCATACCCGAATCCCTGGAAGAACGCGTGGCGCTTTACCGGAGCTGCCTGGCCGGGCGCAGGATTCTCATCCTGCTCGACAACGTCGCCGGGGAGAAGCAGGTGCGGCCGCTCCTGCCTGGGGCCTCGGGCACGGCCGTGCTCCTCACCGGACGTGTCCGGCTGGTCGGTCTCGAGGGCGCGAGCCTGCTGGAGCTCGACGTCCTGCCGTCGGGCCAGGCCATGGACCTGCTGAGAAGGATCGTCGGCGACGAACGCGTCCAGGACGACCCGGACGCGGCGCTGCAGATCATCCGGCTGTGCGGCCGGGTCCCGCTGGCGGTCCGCATCTCGGCGGCCAGGCTCCTCGGCAGAAGGCAATGGAGTCTGGCCCACCTCGCCGGCGTCCTCGGGGAGGAGCGGCACCGGCTGGACGAACTGGTGGCGGGCGACCTCGACGTCCGCGCGGGATTCGAGATGAGTTACCGGATGCTGCCCGCGGGCGCGCAGCGGGCCTTCCGGCTGGCCGGGCTGCTCGACGCGCCCGATTTCGCCTCCTGGGCGGTGGCGGCCCTCCTGGACGTGCCGGTACGGCAGGCGGAACGTGAGATCGAGACCCTGGTCGACGCCCACCTGCTGAACCTCACCGGAACGGACGAGACGGGCAGGCTCAGGTATCGCTTCCACGACCTGATCCGGTTGTACGCGCGTGAGCGGGCGCAGCGCGAGGAGTCCGAACCCGGGCGCCAGGCCGCGCTCCAGCGAGCCCTGGGTGCGTGGCTGGCGCTGGCGGAGGTCGCGGCGGAGCACGTCCCGGGCCCCTGTTACGCACTCATGCACAGCCGTGCGCCGCGCTGGCGGCTGCCCGCGGCGGTCGCCGGCCCGCTGCTGGCCGACCCGATGGCCTGGTTCGGCGCGGAGCACGCCGCGCTGATGGCCGGGGTCGCCCAAGCGTGCGAGGCACGCCTGACCCCACTCGCGTGGGACCTCGCGGGGTCCACCGAGACGTACCTCAACGTGCGCGGCTTGTACGACGGCTGGCAGCGCATGCACGAACAGGCGATCGCGCTCTGCCGTGAGACCGGCGACCAGCGCGGCGAGGCCGTGCTGATGCGCGGCCTCCTGGAGGTCACCACCTGGAACTCACCGCCGGGCCCCGGACCGGCGATGACACGGATGCGGGCCGACGCTTCGCGGCTCCTCGACCTGTTCACCCTGCTGGACGATCCGGTCGGGATGGCCGACGCCCTGGCCACCCTGGCCTGGAGCCTGACGGCCGACGGGAACGGCAGCGCGCAGGCGCTCGCCCTGGCGCGGCGCGCTCTGCGGACGGCCGCCGACGCGGACTACCTCGGCGGCCAGGCGCGGGCCTATCACGTGATGGCGATCATCCACGGCGAGGACGACCCTCAGGCGGCGCACACGGTCCTGGAGCAGGCGGCGAAGGTGGCCGAGGCGCTCGGCAACGTTCACTACACCACGACGATCACCCAGTTCCTCGGCGCGGCGAAGGCGTTCAGCGGTGACAGCGCGGGCGGCCAGGAACTGCTGGAGAGGTCCCTGGGAATGGCACGGCGGCTGAACTACCGCTATCTGGAGGCGTTCTCGCTGCTCTACCTCTCGAAGCTGTTCGCCATGGCCGGGGACGAGCGGGCCAGGGCGACCGCCGAGCTGACGCTGGCCTACAGCGAGGACGGCAACTTCGGCCACTATATCGCCGACTCGCTCAGCGTTCTCGGGCAGTTGGACCTGGCCGCAGGAGACCTGCCCGCCGCCATCGCCACCCTCGAACGCTCGGTCCGGGTGTGGCTGACCCGCGGCTCGATCCCCTATTTGGCACCGACGCTCCGCGCCCTCGGCGACGCCCACGGCGCCGCCGGCGACCACCGCACGGCCAGGGCCGTCTGGGAAGAGGCCCGCGAGCTGTTCCGCTCGATCTCGCACGAGGACGGCGTGCGAACGCTGGACGCCCGGCTCGCGCGTGAAGGGCGGCCAGGCTCGCCGCCGCCCGCCGGATGATCCCTGGAACGCTGAGGGCGCCGCCGGTTCAGGGAAAGCCGGAACGTGGATATGGGGCATAGATCAGGAGCTACCGGGTCACCCGCCGTCCTCCGCGGAAGCCTGCGCAGCCGATGTAAGAGCAAGTCAGCAGCCCTTCAACGACGAGCGGCGCCCCCGGCACCGAAACCCCGGCAGGGAATCCGGTAACGGCGGTGATGTTGCCTGACTGACTCTGATGATGAACCATTACATCGAACTTGACGGTATCTCATATTTCCCCAGGAACGGCTCTCCGGCCACTGAGCCAATGCCCGCGGCTCGGTGGTCATGGCGAGGAGAGCTGCGAAGCCGACCCGCCTCGTAACGTTCCTCTCGAGATGCGGAGCGAGATCAATCATGCCAGCGCGACACGAAGGCGAGTTCCCGCGGCGGACCTGACCACGGGCCAAGCCGCCGGGAGACGAAGTTTGGCGGCTCACTGGACCGAAGCCCCCTCGTCCGCTCGTGAGATCTCCGCTCGTCGCCGTGCGTTCATGCGCCGTCGCGGCGCGACTCGGCTGCCTCCTCAGGCGATCAAACGACGCCTCGCCCTGTGATGCCCTCCGCCGTCTGTCACGGGCGACGCTCATCGGGCCGTTCTGTCCCGGTGCGCGGCGTTCCTGTCGTCCTTACCCAGCAGCCCGCGCTTCGCCTGCCCTGACGTCCCGTGCGAGCCGACGTGCACTCCTGTGCCGTCCGCCCGGTGCCGCGGCTGGTTGTCACCCTCGTGCCCGACAGGAGGTCGGCACTACCATGACCACCCGTAGACAGTTACTCAAGGGCGGTGTCGTCGCAGGCGCCGCCGCCGCGATCGGCGGCCCCCGGCTACTTCTCGGCAGCAGCAGCGCCGCCGCCGCGGTCATCAACCCCAACTCCATCCCGAAGTACGTGACCCCCCTGTTCATCCTGCCTGCCATGCCGCCGACGGCCGTCCGCTCCGACCGTCTGGAGTACCAGGTCGCGCAGCGCCGCATCGCGCAGCAAGTACTGCCTCCCGGCTTCCCGCGGACCACGGTCAACGGTTACGGCCACCCCGGCAGCGGCGGCACCTTCCATTCCCCCGGCTACACGATCGAGAACAGGGTGAACCGGCAGACCCGGGTCACCTGGATGAACCAGCTCGTCGACTCCGCCGGCAACTACCTGCCCCCGCTGAACACCGTGGACCCGACCATCCACTGGGCGAACCCGCCGGGCGGCAACGGTGGCCGCGACTCCACGCCGACGTTCACCAGCACCCCGCCGCCGTACACCGGGCCGCAGCCGATGGTCGTCCACCTGCATGGCGCGCACGTCTTCGAGGAGAGCGACGGGCTGCCCCAAACCTGGTACCTGCCCAACGCGCGCAACATCCCGAGCGGCTACGCCAGGGTCGGCACCGACTACGAGCCGTTCCGGCAGGAGGCGCTGGCCCGCTGGGGCGTGAACTGGGCGACGGGCACCCTGACCTCGGTCTACCCCAACGACCAGCGCGCCGCCACGCTCTGGTACCACGACCATGTCCTGGGCATGACCCGGGCCGACGTCAACACCGGCCTCGTCGGGTTCTACATCCTCAGCGGCGGCAGCGCCGACCTGCCCGCCGGCACGGTCCCCGGGCCCAGACCGGCGCCCGGCGACCCGGCGGGCCGGAGATACTACGACATCGCGCTGGTGCTGCAGGACAAGACCTTCAACGACGACGGCTCGCTCTTCTTCCCCGGCACCAGTGACCTGACCGGCCCCTACATCCCGGCCTCCGACATCCCGCCCTACTGGAACTCCAGCTTCCAGGGCACCGCCTCCACGGTGAACGGCACGACCTGGCCCATGCTGGAGGTGGAGCCGCGCCGCTACCGATTCCGGCTGCTGAACGCCGACAACTTCCGCACGATGTCGCTGAAGATCGTCCGCGACCCGGCCGCGCGTCCGGGGACGATCGCCGTGCCGACCTGGGTGATCGGCGCGGACGGCGGCTTCCTGCCGCAGGCACAACCGCTGCACGCCACCAACACCGCCGTCATGATGTTCACCTCGGAGCGCGTCGACCTCGTCGTCGACTTCACCGGCATCCCGGTGGGCAGCGAGTTCTACCTGATCAACGACCTCGTCACCGGGACGTTGGGCATCAACGACGTCAGCAACGTCGGCCAGATCATGAAGTTCCGCGTCGTCCCGCTGCAGGGCACCGACACGACCCTGCCGCCGGACCAGCTCCCGCTGCCCGCGAGGCGTAACTTCGGCGCCATCCGCGAGACCCACCGGGTCAGCATGAACGTGCTGGAGAACCAGTTCGCCACCGGCCAGCAGAAGCGGTTCCAGATGGGCGTGATCGACGGCGCCGGCGCCAACCGCCTGGAGCTGTGGACGGATCCCATCTCCCAGACGGTGACGAGGGGCAACAGCGCACTCTGGGAGGTCTGGAACATGCCGGGCGTCGGCGGCGGCCACGCCTTCCACATCCACCTCGTCGAGTTCCAGATCGTCGAGCGGGAGGACCTGGACGCCAACGGCCAGCCGACCGGGGTCAAACGCCCGCCGGCCCCCTGGGAGACGGGCGAGAAGGACACCTGCTTCGCGCCCGCGCGGCAGATCACCCGGTTCGTCGCGCCGTTCGACCTCTCCAGCAGGTACATCTACCACTGCCACCTGGTCGAGCACGAAGATCACGAGATGATGCGCTTCTTCCGCGTCAGCTGATCGCGATGGCGGGGCCGCTCCGGCGACGAGGCCGGGGCGGTCATCTCGCGGCGGCGCGTGCCGCCGCGGGCCGCCGTCTCCCAGCCGACGTCCAAGCCCGCCTGCCCCCTCCGCGGCAGGTTGAGAGGAGGTGCACCGGTGTCGCACGCCCCACGATGGCCGGCCGGTGCCGTTCGTCCGATCCTCGGTGCGATCGTCTGCGTGACGGTGAGCGCCGTTCTCCTGACCGCGCCGGTCCCATCGGCCGCGGCCCGCTCCGCCGCGCCGGCCCTGCGGGCCGTCGCGCACACGTCGTTGAAGGCCAGCAGCCCGCAGGACGGCGGGCGCCTCGGCATGGCGCCCAGCCACCTCGTGCTGGAGTTCACCGGCCGCCTCGTCACCTTCGGCTACCGCGTCGAGGTGCGCGGCCCCGACGGCCGGGCCTACCAGTCGGGACCGCCACGAGTCGTCAGGGACACCTTGACGCAGCCGATGATGCCGCTCGGCCCGCCCGGCGAGTATCGGGTCGCCTTCCGCGTCGTGGCCGCGGACGGGCATCCCCTGGCCGGCGGGATCCGGTTCACCCTCACCGTGCCGGGACCGGCGGCCGGCGGCGTCATGGCTGTGGAGGCGCCCGCCCCGCTCGCCCTCGTACCACCGGCGTCTCTGGCGGACTCGGTGAACAACGCGCCTGCCTGGGCGTCCTGGCTCGCCGGGGTACTGTCCCTGGCGCTGGTGCTCGGCACCGCACTGCTCGGCAGGAGGATGACCCGTGACCTCGACTAGCACCCGCCCGCCGGTCCTGTGGCGGAGCATCGGCCTGCCCGCCCCGTGGCGCAGGCGGCCCATCGCCTACGTCGCGACAGCGGTCGCCGCGGCCGCCGCCGCGCTCGCCCTCGGCATGTGGCTCGGCGGCAACCTCACCCCGTCCCAGATCAACGGGCTGCTCATCGGTGGCACCGGAGGGCTCACCGGCTGGGGTCTGGCGGCCGCCAAGCTGGCGACGGAGCTGTCGTCGATCGGCGTCGTCGGGCTGCTGCTGGCCCGCCTGCTGCTGCCCGAGCACGATCCACGGGCGGGCGTCACCGCCATGCGCTGCGCGCGCGCCGCCGCCCGGCTGGCCCTGGGCTGGGCCCTGTGCAGCGCCGCGCTCCTGCTGTTCAGCTGGGCGAACGTGCTGTCGGCTCCCGTGACGGAGTTGCCGATCGGCAAGCTGTTCACCGACCCGGCCCGGACGTTCCCCGACGCTCCCGAGTTCGTCGCCACCACCGCTCTGGCGCTGGTGATCGCGGCGGGGCTGCGTCTCACGCGGACTCGGCTGGGCGCGGTGACCATGCTGCTGCTGGCGGTCTACAACGTGGTGCCCATGGCCTTGCAGGGCCACGCGGCGCACGGCGACGTGCTCAAGTACAGCCTGATCGTGCATGTCGTCGCCATGACGCTGTGGGTCGGCGGCCTCGCCGCGCTCCTCACGCACGTGCGCAAGGAGCCGGCCTTGCTGGCCGTCGCGGTGCCGCGCTTCAGCACCGTCGCGCTGCTCTGCTATGCCGTGATCGCGGCCACCGGCGCCCTGGCCGCCTGGAACCTGCTCGGGTCGGTGCCGGCGGTGTGGGGGTCGCGGTACGGGGTACTGGTGATGCTCAAGGTGGCGGCGCTGGTCGCACTCGGCGTGCTCGGCTGGTGGCACCGCCGGCACACGGTCCGCCGCGTCAGGGCCGGCGAGGGTGAGCGCTCGCGTCGCGCGTTCGTCCGGCTCGCCGCGGCCGAGGTCGTCGTGATGGTGGTCGCCGTCGCGCTGGCCGTGGCGCTGTCGCGCAGCGCGTCGCCGGACACGATCCTGCAGCACAGCGACCGCGAGCCGCCCGCGCCGGCGGTCGTGTCCGGCGGTACGTGACTCGCGGGCATCGGAACCTCGGCTCGCCAGGGCCGCCGCCGGGGTTCCTCTGACGCCGTTCTCACAGCCTGGGCGACTGGGAGCGCGGCGGGGCAAAGGCCGGGGATGTACAAGGGTCGGCTCATCCCCGGCCTTCGCTTCCGAACGGCATCGAGCGCGCGTTCTGTGGGCTTTCCTGTTGCTTGCTGATTGACGGTTGGCATGACAAACTGTCATTAATGCCGACCCCCATTGCTCGCTGAGCCCGCGCGGCCGCCCTTTCCGCGCTTTCCCGGCTCGGCGGCAGACCTGGGAGGTGGCATGGCCAAGCGGCGCTTCGTCCTGTTCGGAATGTTCGGTCTCGGACTCGGATATTTCCTGTGGTATTCGCCCTACAGCGCTCTGGCCAAAGGCGTCTCCGGCGGCCTGCTCCCCGGGATCGACCGTCCGGTAGGCGGGTTGGTGCTGCTCCCGGCGACCGTGCTCGGCCAGCTCGTGGCCATGCCGGTCTTCGTGCTCGCCAGCGGGTGGTGGCGTTATGCGGGACGCCGCACGATAGCCGGGCGGGAGATTCCCTTCCCCGCCCGCCACACGCTGGAATCCGCTTTCTGGATGTCCCTCATCGTGGGCTCCACGACGCTCAACTTCACCTTTCCGAACGCCTCGATCGTGTTCATGCTCATCCTCATGCGGATCAGCACGTTGCTCATCGCACCGGGCATGGACATCGTGCGGCGCAGGAAGATCCACTGGTATTCGGCGGCGGCCGTCGTCGTGGCGCTGACGTCCGCCGCCATCGCCCTGACCGACATCGACAACTACACCCTGACGGCCGGAGCGGTGCTGAGCCTGGCCCTTTACGCGGTGGGCTACGCCAACCGGTTCCGGATCATGGGCGTTCATGCGAAGAAGGGCGACCCGCTCATCGACCGCCGTTATCTCATCGAGGAGCACATGGCCACGCCCGTCGTGTTGCTCCTGCTCGTGGCGATCCCGGCGCTGGTGGGGCTGGGGTCGTGGATGCAGGCGCTGCGCACGGGCTTCGCCTGGATCGTGGCGGAGCCGGCGGTGTCCCTGCCCGCGATGCTGATCGGGGTGTGCTACGAGGGGCTGTTCATCATGACGACCCTGATCTACCTCGACCGGCGCGAGTTCTCGTTCGGCATGCCGGTCCACGTCTCCTCCAGCCTGCTGGCCGGAGTCGTCTCCTCGATCGGCCTGTACGCCCTCTTCGGCGCGGCCCTGCCCAGCCCGGCCCAGTACGTCGCGGCCAGCATGGCGATCCTCGTGGCGATCCTGCTGAGTTACCCGGCGCTCATGGCCCGGCTCCGGGTCCGGCGTGCCCGGCGCACACTGCGCGATGAGCTGCTGTTCGTCTGCGGGGGCAACACCTCGCGCTCGCCCATGGCCGCCGCGATCGCGACCGCCGAGATCGCCGCCGACCCGAGTCTGCCGCCGTGGCGCGCAGAGAGCGCCGGCCTGTCGGTCCGGACGCCGGGGGCACCGCTGAGCCGCGAGGCCGCCGCCGCGCTCGCCGAGCTGCGGATCGACCAGCCGCCTGAGCACCGATCCCGGCAGCTCACCCGGGAGATCTGCGCCGGCACCCAGGCCGTCTACTGCATGACCCGCACCCAGCGCGACCAGGTGGTCGCCATGGCGCCCGAGGCCGCGGAGCGGGTCTTCTGCCTGGACTCCGATGCCGACCTCCCCGACCCGGCCGGCCAGCCTCTGGAGAGCTACCGCGCGTGCGTGGCGCGGCTGCGCCCGCTGGTCCGCGAGCGGCTGCGCGAGCAGCGGGAGCGCTACGCGCTGTCCGGGGCGGAGTTCGGATGAGCGTGCCACTGGGTGAACTCCCCGAGCGGGGCGCGATCGGGACTGAAGGCGTTGATCGGCGCCGTCTCGTCCACGTGGCCGACGCAGAGCGTGCACACGACCAGGCGCTCCGGGCCGAGGCCGAGGACGGCGCGGATCACCTCTCCGTAGCGGGCCACGCTGTACTGCGGGCAGCTGCCGAGCCCGCACGCGACCAGCCCGAGCATGACGTTCTGCAGGAAGAAGCCCATTTCCAGGAACGTGCCGGCAACCGCGTTGCGCGGCAGATGGCACACCATCACGACCGGGGCGTCATAGAAGCACAGGTTGCGCCGTTCGAACGCGCGGCGGGCGCGCTCGTCGCCCCGGTCGACGCCCATCGCGCCGTAGAACGCCTCGCCCCAGGCGAAGGAGCGCCGCTCGTACGGCTCGCCCATCGGGTCGGGCCGGTTGCCGTAGTCCGGCTCGTACGGCCGTCCCGAGTCCGCGGCGGAGCACAGGCGGCGCGACAGCTCCGCGCGTGCCTCACCCGTTACCACCGCGACCTGCCAGAACTGGGTGTTGCGCGGCGAAGGCGCATGGGCGGCGGCGGTGAGCACCCGCTCCAGGGTCCGGCGCGGCACCGGGCGGGCGAGGAAGGCCCGCTTGCAGTGCCGGCTGGTGATGATCGAGAGGAAGGCGTCGTTCATGGGCCCTTCAGGCAATCGCAAGCCCCTGCCGACGGCAGAGGTACGTCGTACGGATCCGAGGTGAGGCCGTGACCACCGCCCTGCCCGCCGGCCTGGCGTCGGCGGGCCTCGATGCCGACAAACAGGAGCTGCTCCACCGGGCCGGGCAGATCGCCCGCACCTGTGCGGAGCGGGCAGACCACTACGACCGCACGGCGCAGTTCCCCGCGGACGACTTCGACGACCTGTTCGCCGCCGGCCTGAACGCGCCGACCGTGCCGCGCGAGCACGGCGGGCTGGGGCTCGGTCCGCTGTCCCGCGACACGCTGACGTTGTGGCTGGTCACCAAGGAGCTGGCCAAGGCCGATCTGTCCCTGGGCCGCTGCTGGGAGGGGCACGCCAACGCGCTGGTACTCGTCGACGCGCTGGCCTCCGCCGAACAGAAGCGCAGATGGTTCGACGGCGTGGTCAGCCGCGGCGAGAAGTGGGTCGGCTGGAGCGGCGAGCCGCAGGCGCCCAAGCCCGGGGAGAAGAGGCGGTTCGGCACCAGCGTCGTCAGGGACGACGGGGCCTGGGTGGTGACCGGCAGCAAGGTCTTCGCCACCAGCGCCACCGGCGCGCAGTGGGCGATCCTGCTGGTCGACACCGAGGGACCGGGCGGCGCCCGGCACGCGCCGGACGGCCGGGACTCGCTGCTGATGCTGGCCTGCGACCTGTCCGACCCGTCCGTCTCCGTCGACGACTCGTGGTGGGACCCGATCGGCATGCGCGCGACGGTCAGCCACCTGGTCAGGTTCGACGGCACCCGGCTGCCCGACGCGAACGTCATCGGAGCGCCCGGGGCCTACCTGCGAGAAGGCTGGCAGACCGCGTTCATCCCGCACTACGCGGCCAGCTTCCTCGGCGCCGCCGAGGCCGCCTACGAGTACGCGCTGAAGTACGTCATCCGGCAGGACAAGGTCGCCGACCCCTACGTCCAGCACCGGGTGGGATCCATGGCGGTGGACGTGGAGTCGGCGTATCTGTGGCTGCGCCACGTCGCCACCCTGTGGGACACCGGCAACCGCGAGGAGGCCCGGCTGGCCGGCAGCAGGGCGCGTCACGTGGTCGAGCACCTGGCGCTGCGCACAGTGGACAACTGCGTGCGCGTGTGCGGGGCGCGCAGCCTCATCCGGCCCAGCCCCGTGGAGCGGATCCTGCGGGATCTGACGTTCTACGTCCGGCACGACAACGACGACCAGGTCCTGGCCACGATCGGCCGGGCACTGCTGGGTCAGGAACACGACGCGTCCTTCTACAAGCCGTGACCGGCGTGGTCAGCGCCGGTAGCACTCGCGGATGAAGTAGTCCGGGCGGCCGCTGCCGTCGGTGAACTCGGTGTACTCGCCGACCACGAGGACACCGCGGTTCACCCGGGCCTGGAGGTGCACCCGCATGTAGGCGTGTTCGAACGTGGCGAGGAACGCCGGCGGGTTGTCCAGGTAGTGCGCGTCGGCGTACAGGCGGGCCGGCGCCCAGCCCCACTCGACCGGCCCGCGCGTCCCCACGCCGTGGGCCCGGACGACCAGGCCATGCCCGGCCCGCACGCACTCCAGCGTCGCGATGCTCTTCGTGGCCGCGGGGGCCAGGCCGTGCCAGACGCCGAGCAGGGGCTCCGGGTCGTTGCCGCCCGTCGGCGGGCCGGGGGGCATCGCCGCGTCAGAATCCGCGCCTGGATCGTCCAGGGCGCCCGGATCGTCCGCGGCGCCCGCGGCGCCCGGGGCATCCGGGGCATCCGGGGCATCCGCGGGGACGTAGAACTCGCGGGTGAAGTAGTCGCGGCGCCCTGAATCGTCGGTGTAGCGGTGGAAGGCGTGCACGACGAGCACGCCGAGCCCCTGGTAGGTCTCCAGCCGGCTGCTGACCCGCGCTCCGTCGAAGACCGCGGCGAAGGCGTAGCCTGCGCGGGAGTGCAGCGCGTTCGCGAAGACGTCCGCCTCGATCTCCCCCCACGCGCCCGGCCGGGGGCCACCGCGCCCACGCGCCGCCACGGACAGGGACCCGTCACGCGCTCGCGTCCGCACGCGGGCGATCCCCCCGGTCAGGCCGGTGACGCTGACCCAGTCGCCGGTCACGGGGTTGAGGTCGAGCGCCGTGTCGGTGATGCGGATCTCGCCGTCCGCCACGCGGTCGGCCTCGCGCGCGTAGCACTGCACCGTCATGGTCGGGTGTCTCCTTTCCGCGGCTGACCTGCGTCATTGTGCACGGCAGAGCGGATGCGGGGCAGGATCTCCGCGCCGAACCACCGCAGCCGATCGATGTCGCCGCACAGCAGGAACCGCGTCGCCCCCGCCGCCCGGCCGCGACCGATCACCGCCGCGGCCTCGTCCGCGCTGCCGTGCGGCGGCACGGCCAGCCCGGCCCGCAGACCGCTGCCGAGCACGGCCGCGACCTGCTCCTCGGGGTCGTCGGCCTGGACGAACACGCAGTCCGCGTGCCGGGAGGCGAACGCCAGGGCCGGCGGGAACGGACCGGTGACGGAGATCTCCGGCCGCGTACGCGTGCCGTCCGAGACGAAGCGGGCGTTCACCGTCGCGCTGTCGATCTGGTAATGCCGCCCGGCCAGGCTCACCGGTTCCGTCCCGTGCCACAGGCCGTGGCAGACCTGCCAGAACTCGTCGAGGCGCGCGTACCAGCCGTCGGACCGGATCCCGTCGCCGTACCCGAGCTGGCGCACCGGCTCCCACCCGGCCGCGACGACGACGCCGACCCGCCCGCCGAGCACCGCCGCCAGGGTGTTGGCCTGCTGCGTCCAGTACGTCGGGGACGAGACGCCGGCCAGGCATTCCAGGAGAAAGCCGATCCTGCCGGTGCGCCGGCCGAGCGCCGCCGCCCAGGCGAACGGATCCGGCCCGGCCGGGTCGAAGGGGACCAGCGCCGCATGGATGCCGAGCCGTTCGGCCTCGCGGCACAGCGCCACGTGGCCGTCCAGGTCGGCTGCGGGGCCGGGCAGCGTCCAGTACAGCAGGGTGGGCTCCACCGTCAGCTCCTGCGCAGGCCGGCCTGGTCGGCGACCAGGCAGTGGTGGCGCTCGGGCGGCACCGGGGGCATGATCCGCGCGGCCGGGAAGAGCCGCTGCATGTACTCCGGCGTGCAGAACGTGATGTAGGCGCGTTGCGGCTTGTCCTGCGACAGGCCGTCGTCGTCGGGGTCGAGGATCAGCTCGTCGTCGTTGACCAGAGTGACCCAGGTGAGCTCGGTGTCACGGGCTCGGGCGAGCAGCGCGGGCACGTCCATCTCCGGCTTGGTCTCGCGGCGGGCCTCCAGCCGCCAGCTCAGGTTGGACATCCCGGGCGACTCGTTGTCGCGGACCCAGCCCGGCGGCGGCGTCCACCACGGGTCGAGGAAGGTGAGCGCGGCCCGGCTCCCGGTGCTCATCAGGTCGGCGAGCCGGGCCGTCAGCTCCAGGGTCTCGGCCTTGCCGATGTGGGTGAGGATCGACCAGCCCACGACGAAGTCGAACCTCACCCCCGGGTCGGGGATGGGCAGCCCGGGGGTCCCCGCCGGGTTGTACTCGAAGTTGTAGCGGTCGTAGAACAGGAAGTGCCCCGCGGGGTGACGTCGCCGGCCCTCGCAGATCGCATCCCGGGACACGTCGATCGACCAGTAGTTCTCCGGCTCTATCCGGCAGTTCGGATCGAGCAGGATGTTGCCCACGTTGCCGGCGAAGTCGAGCACCTGTTTGCCGGTCCAGCCGGGGTGCCCCAACTGGCGGTCGAAGTACGCGAATTGGCCGGTACGGGTGGAGATCCAGGTCGCCATCGCTGCTGCAATTCCTTCCGGTCGGGGCGTCAGCGGCGTTCCCGCTCCCGTACGAGGGGGAGCACGTCGCGGCCGAACGCCGTCATGGTCTCCAGGTCGGGACGTCCCTGGAACACGAACTGACTGATCCCCGCGCAGGCGAACTCCGCCAGCCCGTCGGCGATGTCGCCGGGCGCGCCGACCAGCGACATCGCCGGCGGCCCGAGGTAGGGGACGGCGCCGTTCCACAAGTGGCGGGTGAGCCAGCCCTCATCGCTCCCGGCCGCCGCCTGCGCCTCGGCGAAGCCCACGGAGTCGGAGCGGGCGGTGAACTGCCGCTGCGCCCGCCTCGCCTGCTCGCCTGCTCGCTCCACCAGCTCGTACGCGGCCCGGACCGCCTCGTCCCTGGTGGGCCGCACGATGATGGACACCACGATCCCGGTCTCGGTCCCGCTCTCCAGCATCCGGGTGGCCAGCGGGGCGAGGTCGTCCGGGGCGGCCGCGAACCGCAGATGGCAGTCGGCCTGAGTACGCGCGACCCGTTCGGCCTGCGCGGAGTTCCCCCCGACGTAGATCTCTGGACGACCGCGCCCGCCGCCGAACGGCACGCCGGGCCGTGCCCCGCGCAGGCGGTAGTAGTCGCCGTCGAAGTCCACCGGTTCTTCCGCGGCCCAGAGCGCATGGCAGATCGTCCAGAACTCTTCGGCCCGCCGGTAGCGCTCGTCGTGGGACAGCGTGTCTCCGTAGAAGCGCTGCTCGGCCGGGGAGTGACCGGCCACCGAATTGATCGAGACGCGGCCCCCGGTCAGCAGCGCGAGCGTGTTGACCTGCTGGACGAAATAGGTGGGCGAGACGATCCCCGGGCGCGCGGCGAGCATGAATGTCACCTGGCTCGTCTCCGCACCCATGACCGCGGCCATCGTCACGGGGTCGGCCCGGTAGTGACCGATGGGCACCAGGACGGAGTCCATCCCCGCCTCCTCGGCCCGCTGGGCGAACTCCACGTGCAAGCCGGCGTCGGGGAGCGCGCTCGTCCGGGCCCTGGCCGTGGCCCCGCGCACGTCCGTGCCCGAGCCCGGCACACTCCAGTGGAACCGCAACGGCCGCGCGTTCATGATCGCTCTCCCTGCGGGACGGGCAAGCCGAGGGCGGCACGCACGTCGGCGGCGGGCATACGCCGACCGGTCATCAGGCGGAACTGCCGGGCCAGCTCGACCAGCAGCAGTTGCCTGCCGTCGATCGTCACGTGTCCGGCAGCCCGGCCGGCCGCGACGAGCGGCGTGTCCTCGGCCCGGTAGTTCAGGTCGAACACCACCGTCCCCGGCGCGAGCCCGCCGACGGGGAACGGCACGGCATCGGTCACGGGCGTGGCGTGCACCAGCACGGCGTACGGCCGCGGGTCGAAGTCACACAGCGGCACGAACGGCAGGCCGAGCAGCCGGGCGGCGCGCAGACCGCCGGCGGTGCCCCGGTTGACCAGCGTCACCTCGGCACCCGCCTGGGCGAGGCCGGCCGCGGCGGCACGGCCCGCGCCGCCGCACCCGACCACCGCGACCCGCCGGCCCGCCACCGTCACCGTCCGTCCGGCCAGGGTGGCGACCACGCCGGCGGCCTCGGTGTCGGCCCGCCAGCCCTGCCGGGTCCTGATGAGCAGGCTCGCCGCGGCGGCGCGCCGGGCCAACCGGCTGGCCCGCGAGGCGAGGGCGAAGGCGGCGTCCTTGTGCGGGGCGACGACGGTGGCGCCGGCCAGGGGCAGCCCGAGCCGGTCGAGCCCCGGTACCAGCTCGGCCAGCGCGCGGGGCAGGTCGGTGGTACTGATGGGAACGTAGAGCGCGGGCAGGCCGAGGCGGTGGTAGGCGGTGTTGTACACCAGGGGGGCCAGCGAGCGCGTGGTCTCGGCTCCGATGATCGCGTACAGCCGCTGCGCGCCGGTCAGGAGTTGAGGGGGGTAGTCCGCCAGCAGCCGGTCCAGCGGCGGCTGGTCGTCAATCGGACCGCTGGACCGATCACCGGGCCGATCACTGGGCCGACTGTCGCGCTGACCGTCGCGCTGATCGTCGCGCTGACCGGGTGTCGCCGTCGGGGCGTCGTCCAGGCGGCCGAAGATCACGGGGGCGCCGAAGCGGGCCGCCACCATCCGGGTCCACATCCCTGCCGGGCCGGTGGCGTAGGCCGTGACGTCGGCGCGGCCGAGTGATTTCAGCAGCAGCAGCGGCACCACGGCCGCGGCCGGGGAATCGGCGCGCGCGCCGAGCCGGTAGCAGCCCGCGGGCACG
The DNA here is from genome assembly GCF_039539705.1 of Nonomuraea rosea. Classification (NCBI taxonomy): domain Bacteria; kingdom Bacillati; phylum Actinomycetota; class Actinomycetes; order Streptosporangiales; family Streptosporangiaceae; genus Nonomuraea; species Nonomuraea rosea. The sequence goes on from NZ_BAABDQ010000050.1 coordinate 44,815, forward strand.
GCGGACAGAGCCTGGAACCTGCGGCGCAGGCCGGTCAGCCCGATGGCCGGGCCGTGCCAGGAGATCACGCGGCGTTCGGGAGGGATGCGGTGCCGCAGGTCCAGGTCGCGGTCGGCCTCGAGGTCGATGAGGTCGTAGCGGTCGGCGGCCGCGAGCAGCCGCGCCCTGCGCAGGTCCGGCGGGTCGGCGCAGCGGCCGCCCTCCGCGACGCTGCGCAAGGTGTAGAGCAGGGGGCCGGGGAAGTCCTCGCGCAACGGCGCCGGGTCCAGATCGCCGGCCAGATCGGCGCGCACCTCCAAGCACCGCACCGCTCGGCCGAACCCGGACGGGACCGCCGACGGGCCGGAGAGGGTGGCCACCACGGACACCGTTCCGGCGGTCAGGAGTCCCATGCTCGTCCCAGCCGACGCTCACCTGTCCTGGCGGTGACGATGACGCGCTCGCGCGGCCCTGAGGTCGGGCGGCGGTACGTGAACACGCAGCTCGACACGTCGTCGAAGCCGCATTCCTTCGCCTGGCGGCACAGGTAGGCACTGGACATCCAGGCGAACCCGGGCACCTCGGGGTGAGACTCCACCTCGGCGTCGGTACGCGGGCCGTCGTTGGAGATCAACAGCGTTCCACCCTGAGCAGGCAGCCAGGACCGGAAACGCCTCAGTGCGACGTGCACGCCGGCGCCGGGCTGGTGGAGGTGCCCGAGCAGACCGTCGGCGTAGATCACAGGCCACGGGCGGGCGGGTGGCGTCCAGGTGAGGACGTCCGCGCACACCGCGTCCACGCCTTTCGCACGGGCCAGGGCGACCGCCTCGTCCAGCATGTCCACGCCGAGCACGAGATGGCCGGCGGCGGCGAGCTCCGCCTCCACCGCAGCGTTGCCGCAGCCCAGGCCGAGCAGTGCCGGGGAAGCGTGCTCGGCGAGCAGCTCGCGCAGGCGCTCGACCATCCAGCGGCGGTAGGCGGCGCTGTAGGTCGACGGGGTGACCGAATCGCCCTTGGCCTTTCCCTCCTCCCAGACGTGGAAAATGCTCTGCGCGCTGCCATCAGCGTTCAGGTAGAAGGCGCGAAGCGGCCCGTCGCCGGACATGGGGAACTCCTTCACTCCCTTGGGCGGACACTGCGGATGACCGGGCTTTCCCTTCCGCGGCGAATCCGGGCACGGCCGGAAGCGGACGGGAAACCCGCTGCATTGACGCATGCCGCTACCGGAAAGGCGCGCAGGAATAACGCCGGCAGGCCTCTTCGAGGCGCGGCTGCGCAGGTCGGCTTGGGATGTGCGGAGAATGGCGCGATGATCGCGAAAGAAGTGTTACTTCCTTTCGTGCGCGGTCGGGCGAGGCCGAAGGTCCGGAGCGGAAGCCTGGGCGGGGGCCGGCCTTCGAGAGTCGCAGGTAGAGCGACTTCGGAGGCACCGCGCTCGGTCCGGGAGCATCGGGCGAAACTGCTCCCGATTCATTCTTATCCCTGGGTAAACTCATAGTCAATAGAATCGTTCGACCCAGTCGAGACAGCCCGGTGCACGAGTATTTCACTGAGCCGCGTGGGTCGTGTCTCTGCTGAGGTTTCCGAGCAGAACTCGTGTCAATTACTGGGATTCATCTTCAGCAATGAGCCAGCGCCGCCTCGGATAAGTCCTCTTGCAAAACAGCGACAGTGGGAATCGAATCGTTGTGGGAAATCACGACCCGATCGCGCGGGAGATCCTGAGCGGCTCGCCCGCGCCGCGTCCATCTGAGAAGAGGGCCGTCCATGCCCGTACCGCGCATCCGATCAGACCGCACGCCTCGTACGGGACTGAATGTTCCACGGCAGGAATGCCTCGTGTACAAGGACGGGCTCGCGCTCCGATTCGTGCCGCTGCTCATCGACGAGGCGGTGGCCGACGCACAGTGCGGCTGCTGTCACCTCGACGCCATCACCCTGCGCTTCTCCGAGGCCGACTTCGTCATGAAGCTGGCCCGGCTCACCGCGGACCGGCTGCAGGTCGCGTTCGAGGCCAGCTTCCGTCTCCCCGAAGGCAGTGACGTCCGGATGCTGCGCTGGGAGCTGATGCTGTCGGGCAGGCCGGGCACGGCCCGGCAGCGCGCCGCGATCCTGCGCGAGATCAGGAACGCACGCCGCGATCACGCGCGAGGCGGACCCTCGCGGATACGCACCACCTGGAACCTCATCGCCCGGCGGCTCCGCGGCCGCCGACGATTCCGTCCGTGCAGTGTGCGAGCACTCGTGGAGTACGCCGCCGAGCCGGTCTCAGGCACACCATCGACCGGGCGGGACGGGTGACGCTCCCCTCCAGAAGCGTCCTCTCGCCGCACGGCGTCCGGACTACCGGACGGTGACGCTCTGCCGCGCGCGTGCCCGGCCCGAGCCGTTGCACTGGGTGGAGGCTCCGGTGAAGACCTGGTCGGTGGAGCAGCCCTCGTCGTCGGTGACGACCACGGTGACCTGGTACGTGCCGGCCGCACGGAAACGGTGTGCGGGTTCCGGCCCGCCGTTCTCGAGCACGGTTCCGTCGCCGAAGCTCCAGTCGTAGCGGACGACGCGGCCGTCCGGGTCCGCGGAGGCCGAGGCGTCGAAGCGGGCCACGAGCCCGGTCGTCCCACCGGCGGTCAGCGCCGCCTGCGGGCCTTGGTCCGGCAGCACGGCGAGCGACTGGAACGCGGGCCGCATGCCTCCGGTGGGGAACGGGCTGCCGTCGAGCTCCTCCAGGTAGCCGCCCGGTTTGATGCGGAACGCCGAGACCTTGCTGGTGTCGAGGTTCGACACGTACAGCCATCGGCCGTCCGGCGTGGGCGCCAGCGACACCGGGCTCTCGTCCGCATCGACGTCCGCGAGGTGGTCGAGGGAACCGTTGTCGCGGATGGCGTAGGCCGACACCTTCGTGCTGCCGCTGTCGATCAGGCCGCCGTCCGCCACGTACAGGTTGCGGGCGTCTGGGGTGACGGCGGCCGCGATCGGGACGCCGGGCGCGCGGAACGGCGAGCCGGGCACCGGCGCCAGGCCGCCGTCCGGGCCGACGCGGAAGACGAACACCTCACGCGACGCCGAGCACGGCACGAACAGGAACCTGCCGTCGGGCGTCAGGGCCATCGCACCGCCCGCCGCGCCGATCGGCGTCGTGCCGAGCCGCGTGAGCGTGCCATCGCCTTCGACCCTGAACCTGACCAGCACATCTGGTACGGTGTCCGCCAGCGGGTCGCCGGTGCTCACGAACAGGAACCTGCCGTCGGGGGTCATGGCGATCCCCCGGGGATTCTCGCCCAGCACCGGGAAGGACGTTCCGGGCGTCGTGAGCCTGCCGTCGCCCGCTATCGGGAACATCGTCACCATCGCGGCGCTGCGGCTGATGACGTACAGCCGCTGCCCGCCGGGCGACACGACGGCGTCGTCCGGGTCCTCCGGGGTGGGGGTGGACGGCGGCAGGGCCTCCAGGCCACCGTCGGCGGCGACCCGGTAGGTCGTGATCGTGCTGTCCTCGCCGTTGGCGACATAGACCGTGCGCGCGTCGGGTGAGATCTCGATTCCACGGGGAGCCGCGCCGGTATCCGTGAGCTCGGCGTCCGCTGCCAGGCCACCGTCCTGCTGGATCGCGAACCTCGTGATGTCGCTGGAGAGAATGTTCGTGACGTACACGGAGCGCGGGGCCGGGGCCTCGTGCGAGACGGTGGGCGTGATGGCCAGAGACAGCCCGATCAGGGCTCCCAGCAGGCCTGACTTCGCAAGCACGACAAGAGTTCCTCTCACTGCCAGAAGGGGACGGGCCGGTCATCCGACGATCACGGACCTGGTCGTCCCGGCGGCTCGCGATCCGTCGCACAGGGCTGTCTGGCATAAGTTCATCCCCGAAGCCCCCTTCGGTGTCGCGACACTCAGGGCGGAATCTATGCGGTCACGCCTTCAGATCTGCTTCACGAGACGGTGCCCTGTCGACCGACCTGGGAGTCCGGGCCAAGATACCGATCGGTGTAAATATCTTTCAATGACGCTCGCATATTGGTTAGATACTTTCGCCCGTGCTTCCCCTCAACCCCCCGGAGGGATCAGCTCGTGAAACTCATCACTCGTTTATCGGCCGCCGTCGTAGCAGCCTCTCTGGTTCTGCTCGGCAATGTGGCGCCCGCGTCCGCCGCGACCACCACGGTCGACAACGCCACCGCCGGCCAGTTCACCGCCGACGCCGACTGGGGCACGTCGGCATGGTCCGCGCAGCGGTACGGCGCGGACTACCGGTTCGCGACACCGAACACCGCCACGAGCGGCGCCGCCTGGTTCAAGGCGTCGATCGCGGCGGCCGGAGCCCACCTGGTCGAGGTCTGGTACCCAGCGGACGCCGGCTACAACAGCGCCACCCCCTTCCTGGTGGCGACCCCCGACGGCACACGCACCGTGGTCATCGACCAGCGCGCCAACGGTGGCCGCTGGGTCAGTCTCGGCACGTTCACCCTGGCCGCCGGCGACTACAACGTGGTCGGCGTCAGCCGCTGGACCAGCCAGCCCGGCTACGTCGTCGCCGACGCGGTCCGGATCACCTCGTCCACCGGAGGGAGCTCGTTCTCGCTCCCCCTTCCGCGCACCGCACTGCCGCGCAGCGAGTACGACGACCCGCACCACGACTATCCCGCGATCGACCTCCCGGTCGGCACCGGCACCCCGGCGTACGCGGCGCGCGCCGGCACGGTGACGATCATCGACGACAGCCTGTGCGGGCAGGGCATCAACCTGACCGGAACCGACGGGGCCATCTACACGTACTGCCACTTCTCGTCGTGGTCGGTCGCCAACGGCGCGTCGGTCGGCGTCGGGCAACAGATCGGGCTGACCGGCAACACCGGCAACTCGACCGGTCCGCATCTGCACTTCGGCATCCGCACCGGCAGCACCCGGCGGTGCCCGCAGAACTTCCTGCTGGCCGTCTACGACGGGACCACCCCGCCGGCGGCGAGCAGCTTGCCCACCACGGGCTGCTTCTACGCCAGCCGGTCGGCTGAGCCGGTCATTCCGCTCGGCTGAGCCGGTCATTCCGTTCGGCTGAGGGCGTCAACGGCAGGCCCGCCAGCCCCAGACCCCACCAGCCCCAGACCCCACCAGCCCCAGACCCTCGCCACAGACGCGAACCGATGAGGTTCGCGGTGCTGCCGGCGCTGCTCGGCCTCGCCGCCGAGCGGCGCCGGCCGTGCCATGCCGGCGCGCACCGGCCCGGCGCCCGCTTCCCCAAAGGCGTGACCTGGAACGGGCGCACCACCGTGGCCGCCGCCTGCTGCGATCACCCGACAGGCTGGAACTCGAACTTCCGCCCCACGACGAGCACCATCGACGCCAGAAGGCCCGTCGCCGCGGCGAGGACCAGCCAGCCGAGCACGCCCCCGGACGAGACGACCAGGCCGAGCACCGCTGGTGCGGCGGCCGCCGCCAGGCCGTGCATCGTCCCGAAAGCCGCGCTGTACTGACCCTGCATCTCCCCCGGCACCACCCTGAACTGCAGGTCGATGGCCCCGGCCGCAAGCACGATCTCGCCGAGCGAGTAGATGACGACGAACCCCAGCACGAGGATGACCGCGGTGACGAGGGGAGCCTGGGCCATCCAGGCGAAGACGAGGTACGACGCCCCGATGGTCACCCCGCCCAGGAGGAACGACAGGAGGGCGCCGCGCCCGGAGCTCACCCGGCCGTTCGCGTGGATCTGCAGCACCACGCCCAGCACGGTGTTGATCACCATGGCGATGCCCGCCAGCCAGGTCAGCTGCGGATGGGTGATCGCCAGCCAGAGCGGCACGGCGAAGGGCAGGACGTGATTGTGCACCGAGATGAGCGCGGAGATGACCGCGAACGCCATGAACCGGACATCGCGATAGACGTGGAACAACCCGGCCGGCCGCTGGAGGCCGTTCGCGGGGCTGCTCGGCACGTCGAGGCTGCCGGTCAGCAGCGCGCACCACAGAAAGGTGACGAGGTTGACCGCGATGGCGAACAGGTAGGCCTCCGGCGCCCGCACCGCGAGCACTCCCGCGCCGATGAGGCCGCCGAGGGCGAGGCCGGCGGTCAGAAAGGTACGCAGCGTCGCGCGCGCCATCACGGCGTCGGCGCCGGCCGCGCGGCGGATGAGCGCCACGTTCGACGACATGCAGAGCCCTTGCCCGATGCCGGCGAGCAGCCCCGCGATGACGAAGACGACGACCTGGCCCGCGGCGAGCATCGCCACCATGCCGGCGAGAGACACGACGAGCCCGGCCTGGAACACCTGGCGGGGGCCCTTGGTGTCGGCCAGGCGACCGCCGGCCAGATCGGCCGCCATGGCCAGCACCATCGCCGAGAAGAGCACCGCGGACACCAGGCCCAGCGAATGGCCGAGTACGGAGGTGAAGTACAACGCGCTGATCGTGGCATACAGGCCATTTCCGACGGCGTTCACGCCGGTGATGAGAGCCAGCAACGTCATGGCGCGGGAGCCGCGTACGATACGCCATGCGCGCGCATATGCAGATATCAGGGATGCCTCCGGGTCCTCACGAAATGTCCAGGGGAAGTGCCACGGTTTCCGGGTTGTATTTCGCCAGCAAGTAGTATGGCCGTAGCGCGGCTATCAGGGCGTCTGCGCCGGAAATCCCTCGCATTCTAGCGGCTGTTTCCAGCTCGTCCGGGCGGACACCATAGAGGTTGCTCGCCAATTGCGCCAAGCGATCGTCAGGGATGTGTTCGACGGAGAAACCGGGGAGCCGGGATTCCGCGTTCAGGTTGATCGCGGTGGCGAGCTCGTGCACTTCGCGCGCCCGGGCGTCGAGCCCCAGAGACCGCAGTCGCCGGCCGGCCTCGGCGTCCGGGGTGACGTCGGGCAGCATGCGGAACGCCCTGGTCACCGCCTTCTTGAGGAGCGTGAGGGGCGGCTCGCCGGAGCGCTCCGCCGCGGTCAGCCATGGACGCAGGCGTGGGAGAAGTGCGGTGTCGTCCGGTGCCAGGTAGCCCTCGTGGTGGGCGTGGTTGAGTATGGGGTCGGGGAATGCGGTGGAAGCGTTCGGCCCGCAGCGGGATATGCATTCCTCCCGTATCGCATCCTGGACGATACGCGCATGCAGCTCTTCGTAGCCGCGGCCGAAAAGCTGATAGATCCGGAGCGTATGCCCGCTGATCTCATGACCCAGTCGCCAGGCGTGGAGATAGATCGTGTCCGGAACGCTGCGGGATTCCGCGGTGATATCCGTTTTCTGGGACATCTCGTCGATCAGGCGAATGGCATCGTCTTTCTTCGCGTCGACCCATGCGGACTTAAGGGAGGCGAACAGCGCCTCGCCCCTTTCGCTGAGGCGGTTGAGCGTGCGGTCCGTGTAATGGAGGGCCCGCATGTCGTGGATCAGCTGTCCGGCTTCTTGTGGCGACATTCTGTCCAGCCCGACCAAGCGCTCCACCGTGTATCTCAGGGACACGAGCGGGAACGTGCGGCTGTGAAATCCGTGCTCGCGGTCGGTGTGAACCACCGCGACCTCGTCGTCCGCGGTCAGCCGGCCGGTGGCGAAGTCAGCAGCGATGCGCCCGATGCCGCGCATTCCGAACGGAGCCAGCTCGGCGGCCCGAAGGGCGCCCATGCTGGCCGCGCCGAGCACGGCGGCTCCGCACTGGAGGGCGTAGAGGATCTCCTTGTGCTGGACCGACCTGACCTGGTGGAACAACCCGTCGATGATCCCGATGACGTCGCCGGGCCGTGGTGCGAGCGCCGGCAGATCGCCGGCTCGGACGGGTGGGAGAACCCGGATGTCCTCCCCCTCGCCGACATACTTCCGGGGGTCGGGGAGGCTCGGGCCGACGAAGAGGAACCGGCGCACTCTAATGCTCCCTCCGCGCCGTGCCGGGGACGACGACGTGGACCACCGGGATCCCTACGTCGGGGCGCGTGTGGTCGACATAGATCGGCTCTGCCCGCGTCCGCGTGAGCAGGCGCGTCGCGACGAGGTCGATGTCCGCACGGACTGAGGTGCCGCTGTCGTCTCGACGCCCGTAAGGGGTCTTCGCGGCTGCTGCCCATCGGGCGGCCCTCGCGTCGATGCCGGCGTGAGAGATTCGCGCCGACGTGTAGATGGAGCCAGGGAGATCGTCCCTGGCGCCGGCTATCGCGGTGAGGCGAGATTGCGCCGCCTCGGTGAGCGCCCGGCTCAGTGCGACGTCGCTGTCCGTATGGCAGCCCGAGCCCCGGAAGACGACCGGGAAGTCGTGGCTCAGGATCAGCGCCTTGAAGCAGGGCAGGCGATAGACGTTGCCGATGTCCTCGATGCGGAGGCTGATGCCGGCGTCATGGAAGCGCTGCACCAGCTCACCGGGATAACCCCCGACCGACCCGGGAAGAATCGGCACCCGTTCGCCGTCCGACGCCAGCACGTCGCGCTCCACCACCTCCAGGAGTCCGTGGAGCAGGGCTTCTTCGAGGGTGTTGCCGCTGGCCAGCCCGTTCGTCGAGGGGCGGAAGAGGGGAACGGTCCAGCGGTCTCGCACGGTGCCGTCGAGACGGATGGCCTCGTACGGCAGCCATCGGGGGCGCTCATCGTCGCGGGGACCGGGAAGGACAGGCTTCGCGGGAGCCCAGTCGAGGCGCGTTCGCGCGGTCAGCAGGCTGCCGTATGCGAGCGGAAGTCGCCGGGGGTCGTAGGTGAGCTCCGATCCGAGGCCTTCGGCGGTGTCTCTTCGCACGCTTATGCCGGCGGTCTCCGCGTGCCAGAGTTCGATCGACTCCATGACCGCCGATGCCTTGGCCAAGGCGTCGGTGAGGCCCTTTCCCTGCGATACGGAAAGGGTGGTGGACATGGGTCTGCAGGCCTGCCAAACCGGTATGCCGATATGGTCGAGACCGGTGATGTCGGCTATTCGGGTGATGCCGATGCGCGGCAGGTGCGGGGCGACCCGGCTCAGCGTTTCGTCGGGCGGGACGGTCCGATGCGTGCCGGCTCTCACCGCCTTCTGCTGCCCGTGATTCATGTACGGTCCGCGCCGGGTCCGGTCCCTATCACCGCGCAGCCCATGACGAGCTCTGTGGCGCCGTCCAATTCCAGGAGCTGGGAAAGTGTTTCGTCGCGCAGCGCTGCGGTGAACGTACAGGAAAGCCCCATCGCCGCCGTGAGGAGATAGACCGTCTGGCTCAGATGCCCCACGTCGTAGTGCAGGATGCGGTAGGAGCGGGAGATTTTGTATTTCCATTTGTTCCGGGCGAACACACTGGTGAAGAAGATGTACGCGGACGCGTCGCGGGTCCAGGTCTGATCCGCGCACACCCGCACCAGCAGGTCGTCGGCGAGTGGTGCGGTCAGGCGGTCGAGCAGCCGGTTCTTGGCGTCGTAGTGGTAGAGCCCCTCCGGAACGCCGGCCACTCTGCGCGCGTAGACGTAGAGCTCGGTCGGATGCCTGCCGCCGCCGGACGGGCTCGTCTTGAGCGTCGTCTGGCTGAGCCCGCTGCTCCTGATGGGCGACGCGGTGATCGACAGGAGGGCCGCCAGCTTGTCGCGCGGGATGTCGTCGCCGGAGTAGGAGCGCACGCTGCGCCGGGTATAGAGCAGCGTCAGGAGATCGCGTTCGACGAGTGCGCCGGCAGCGGGGATGTCTGCGGCGAACGGGATGCTGTCGAGCGCGTTCTCGTGCTTCTTGAACGCCGGCGGAGGAGGCTCTGCCTCCAGCTTGCGCTGAAGCTGCTCGTCCTGCTCGGCTTCGGACAGGAACATGTTCGAGTCGAGGAACTGCGTCGAGTAGTGGAACGCCCTGGCGATGGGCGACCAGGGGGCCCACGCCGCGCTCATCCGGCTTTCGTGGAGGTCGCGAGGGGAGCCCAGCTCGACGAGGATGTCCGCGCCGATGAGTGCCCGGATGACGCGCTCGGCATGCTCGCGGCCCTTGGGATCGTCGTGCTCGGCGAGCGCCTGCGCTATTTCCTTCGGGCGTCTGAAGGCTGCCAGGAATTTTTCCGTGCCACTCGCCAGAGCGACTTGCCGATGACTCAGGTAATCGTCCCAGACGAGATATCCGTCGTCCACATAAAGGACGCCACAGGTTGAAGTCCGATACATCACTTTCCTCTGTCGAGGAGTTGGGGCGACGGGGCTGCCTGCCGCCCCAACAGGCTTTTCGGCTACTGCAGTTCGAAGCTCTTCCAGTTGGGGCTGTAAGAGTCGAGGGACTTCTCCGTCTGGGCGTAGCCGTCGGTCCTGGCCTCGAAAGCGAGGTCCGCGTCGGTGGGGAATGCGATCTGGCTGGGCATGGTGAATCCTTCCCGCGATCATCTTGCTTTGCCATGTGAATTTATCAAGATGCTGGAAGGGCCGTCAAAGTAATTAATAGCGGGCGCATTTAGCGAGAAATATCGCCATATTGTCCGGCGGGCATCGCCTTACATCACGGGCAGACTGCGGTCCAGGCCGGTGATGTGCAGCAGCTTGTACATGGCTGGGCGGGGCGCCGCCAGCGCCAGCGTGATGCCCATGAACCGGGCGCGACGCTGGATGCCGACGATGACGGCCAAGCCGGAGGCATCGCAGAAAGACACCGCGGACAAGTTCAGGACCAGCAGAGGCGTGCTGGATTTCAGAACGTCCTCCAGACGCGTGCGCAGGTTCGCGCTGGTGTACATGTCGATCTCGCCGGACAGGCCGACGGTGGTCGGCTTCGATCGGTCGGCCGTGCCGAGCGGGAAGGCGTCGGTGAGAGTCGTGCGACTCTGGGACCGGGGAAGGGACGTGGGAGGCCGCTGATCGACTTGACCGTTTCGGCGCGGGCCGCTCACAGCTGGTATGTCCTGATCGATGAGGTGTCCTCCCTCGTTCTCCCAGTCGGCGAAGGCGTCGGCCTTCGGTGCGCCGGTGACCAGCCGGAGGCGAGCCTTGGAGTCGGTCGCGCGCGGCGCACCAGGGGCGCCCAGCGGCGTGGGACGCGTAAGAAGTGTCATGATCGTTGGCCTGCCCGGCCCTGTCCACGAGCCGATCGTCTATCGCCGGGGGCGACGCCGACCTGAACGCCAACGCTCGAGAAATCCTCGGTAATTCCAGGGTAAGACCGGATGTCGAAACAGTATTTCTTCGGGAGGTAAAATACGGCTATTTTTTTCGAAACGTGCGAGCTCTCGGTTAATGTCCGCGAATGGCAACTGCCCTTTTATGTTGATTTCCAAGGCAACGTTGGCATTCAGGTCGGCGTCGCGTCCACGTGCAAGGACGCGCAGGCTGCTGCGCGTCAACGGCCTGGGCCACCGCTTCCTGATCATGGCGTGACCGGCACGGCGGCCATGCGCGTCATCCCAGGCCGGACGCGCGAACCCCGCGCGCCTTCAGCCTGTGGGCCCCAGCCTGGCGATGCGTTGCTCGCGCACGTCCTTCAGTGCCCGCAGATAGCCGATCTCCATGGCACGGCAGATCAGGTTGTTCATCTCGGCAGAGCCGTCGAGCCGTCCCCAGCTGGAGAACTCGTTGGACACCGCCTCATCGGCCGACCGCTCGTCGCCCGCATCACCGGGACGTGGCCCGTCGTAGCGGATCCGGCCGATGAACTCGCTCCACTCCTCCAGCTCAGCACGCGCGCCATCCTCGTTGCTCATACAGGCCATCGTGACCCATGATCACCCTCTTCGCGAGCCTCCCCGGCGTGCGCGGTGCTCGTTCGTTGTGCGTCCGGGGTCATGACGGCGCCGTTCGGTCAGCCGCCGGTCAAGGTGATCAGCGAGCCGCCTCAATCTGGTGGGCGCATCGCTTCGATGAGAGGGGTGAGCGGCACACGGGCGAACCCGATGCGCATGTCGCTCGCCCCGTACGGGAGCCACACGGCGTCATCGTGGATCAGGCCGCCGCAGGAGTACACGACGTTCGGCACATAACCGTCGCGTTCGGTGCCGTCGGCGGTGAGGAGGGGGCCTGGGAGCTCGGCGACGACACGGTGCGGCTGGCGGGAGTCGAGCAGCAGGGCTCCGATGGCATAGTCGCGCATGGGGCCGACCCCATGGATGAGGACGAGCCAGCCGAACCTGGTCTCCATGGGAGATCCGCAGTTGCCCGCCTGGATGAGCTCCCAGCCGCGACCGGGCAGGTGCAGCGGGACCGGTTGCTGCCACCGGTTGTGCCGGTCGAGGACGGTGAGACCGATGGTCTCGCCATCGGAGCGGCACAGCGCCAGACTGCGTCCGCCGACCGGGCGCGGGAACAGTGCCATCCCCTTGTTGGCGGAGGCCGGGCCGCGCATGGGGGTGATCTCGAAATGGCGCAGGTCATCGCTCGTGATCAGGTGAGAGCGGATGTTCCGCCCGTCGTAGGCGGTGTAGGTGGCGCGGTAGGACGGCCTGCCGTCCTCGTCGATGATCCGTACGAATCGTGCGTCCTCCATGCCGTTGCGCTCGGCCTCGGTCGCCGGCCAGAGCACCCGCCGATGCAGTGGCAGATCGGCGGGAAAGGCCACCGCGTACTCCGAGCGCGTCGCGCGGCGCAGCTCCTCCAAGGTTCGCTGCGTGGTGGTACGGGTGAGCAGGTCGGCGGGCAGTTGTGTGGTCGCGCGCTCGAAGTCGTCGTCGCTGAATCGCTCCGGCAGGGATCCCAGCATGGTGGCCGAAACCTCGGTGTCCCGGGCGTCGTCGGAGATTCCGGCGGCGAGCAGGTCTCTCCTGTGGTGGGTCGCGTGACGGCGTCCGACGGACAGGGGCCCGATGCGGTCGTTGATCGTCAGGTCGGAGCCCGGGCCGAGCACCGCCGCCGCGAAGCCGATGGATGACAGATGTCCCTCGCCGATCTGCCGCAGACTGATCGCCGCGCGGAGCTGTCCGGGGCGCAGGCCGGACTGGTCGGGGTGGGGGACGATCGACGGGTTGCACAGCGCCGCGCCCTCCACCGCGTATTCGTGGCTGAAGTAGGCGCCCACGAGAAGCCGAGCCGGCAGGGACAGCTCGGTCTCGCGCGGGACGCGATGGCGGACCAGATCGTGGTGGTGGGCGAAGGTCGTTTCGAGGTCGTCGTGACGACCGCCGAATCGCCGCAGCGTCTCCTGGAGCAGCTCGGTTGTCTTGTCCTCGCCGAGGAGCATGATGCGATCGATCAGCGCGGCGGCGCGGGAACGGGTGAGCGCGGCGTCCTCCCCGGGCACGAAGAGCTTGATGATCACTCTTCGCGGGTCCGGAGTGAGCGTCGGGCCGATTCGGGTGGCCAGATCCCCTGCGGTCACGGCAGGCGCCGCTCGTGCTGCATGGTGGAGATCAGCGCGAGAGTCGATTCGGCTCCCTGGTTGAGGTTGGGGCCTTGTTCGGTCAGGCCGTCGTAGCCACCGCCGGTCGCGGGGCTCCACATCGCCGCCCCGGCGTCGTTGGCGCCGTGAAACCACGCCACCGCCCGTCGTACCCGCTCATGCCACGCGTCGTCGCCGGTCACCTGGGCGGCGGTGGCGCAGGCGTCGGCGAGCGCGGCCACCTCGATCGGCTGCTGGTCGTAGCGGGATCGCGGCGCGTCCCGCCGCCAGCCGGCGACGGGCACGACGGAGAGCCGGCCCTCCGTCGTCTGGATGTCGCACAGCCAGGTGAGCATGTTCAGGCCGCTGGTGAGCAGCGGCCGGTCGCCGCTGAGGTCTCCGGCGGCGATGACCACCTCGGCGAGCGCGGCGTTGGCATAGGTCAGGTACGGCTGCGGCCACGGCCAGGAGGGATCCTCCGCGGGGGCGCCGACGACCTCCGCGGCGTCCATCAGCAGGCTCGCGGCCGCGCTGTGGTCCGGGGTGACGCGCAGGACCTCGGCCGCGCCGAGCCCGGCGAAGGCCATGGCGCGCGGATGCGGGGAGCGCTGCTCTGCGCCGAGGACGAAGGCGTGCAGCGCGTCCTGCCGGACCCAGGGAGTGGAGTTGCGGGCCGCGGCCGTGCCCAGGCCCCACATCGCTCTCCCCCACCAGTCGCCGACGCCCGGCCGGTCGCTCCAGCGCCGATCGAATGAGAGCCGGTTGTGGAACGCGCCAGAGGGATCCTGGGCGTGCGTGAGGAAGGCCAAGTAGCAGTCGGCGAGCCGGGAAAGACGGTGGACCGGGCTCGGTTCGCGGCTGGCGACGACGAGGCCACGGGCGACGTCGTCGGTGCAGTACCCGTGGTGGCGCAGGACGACGGCGTGCCGGGCATGCTCGAACACACCGGTGTCGTCGCTCAGCCGCAGCAGGTGTTTGAAGCCGGGCGTGGGGGCCCTCATGGCAGCATCGCGGCCGCCGCGACGGGCCGCTCGGCGAGAAGCGATCGCGCGAGGCTGTCGTACCGGGCCGCGACCGCGGGCCACAGCAGGGTCGGGATCAAGGCGCGGGTACGGCCGGTGACATCGCTGACCGACCGGGGGTCGGTGATGACCCGGCGGATGGCGGCGGCGAGCTCGGCGGGGTCGCCATGCGGGACGATCAGGCCGGGACCGCCGGTGAGCAGCTCCACGGCATGCGGAAAGGCTGTGGCCACGACCGGCACGCCCGCGGCCACGGCCTCGATGAGGACACCGGACGTGACCTGCTCCGCCGAGTCATAGGGCAGCACGACGACGTCGGCCGAACGCACCAGTTCACTCAGCGACTCCTGGTCCCGGTAGACCGGGTCGTGCCGGACGGCCTTGGACACGCCGATGCGGGCGGCGAGCTCGTACAGGCTGTCGCGGTAGGCCTCGCCCTGATGCTCCAGCACCTTGGGGTGGGTCTTGCCGGCGATCGTGTACATGGGCGGCGGGTCGAGGTCTCCGAGGAGCGCGAGCGCGCGCAACGCCCATTCGATGCCCTTGCCGGGGCCGAGCAGTCCCCAGGTGAGCAGGTGTGGACGGGAGTGGCGCCGAGCAGGAACCCGCATGTGATCGGCGGCTCCGTGCGGGATGAGGGACACTTTGCCGGCATCGACCCGGTATCCGGTCGTCAACCGGTCACGGGCGGTGCCGGTCATGGTCACCAACGCGTCGGCGGCGTCCCCGATCTCCTCCAGCAGGGCTTTCTGCCGGGGCGTGGGCCTGGCCAGGACGGTGTGCAGCACCACGATGCTCGGCATGGCGAGACGGCACAGCAGCGGCACGACGTCCTCGCCGTCGGAGCCGGGGTAGATGCCGTACTCGTGCTGCACGATGGCCACGTCGAAGTCCTCGAGAGCGGCGGCGGCGTCCTCCCAGCCGCCGCGCCTGCCAGGAGTCCAGGTGTGCACAACTCCGGGCGGTGGCCGTTCGTCGTCGCCTTCCGCGGTGACGCGAACGATCCCGCCCCTGGCGAACTGGGCGGCCAGGGCCGAGTTGAAGGTCGCCAGTCCGCACTCAGTCGGCGGATGCGTGCTGAGAAAGCCATAAGTGCGGGGCAATTTCCTGCCTTCCAGAAAATGGACGCACCAGAATGGACACCGATGCGGCACGCGGTGAAGACGCCTGAAGAATCGAGCCTCTCACCGGGGGCCCGCCCTCATACGGGGGCCCGGCTGCCGCGACTCCTCAGCCGATGGAGGGCCTGCGGTGGAGTGACACTATCAGGCGCAAAATTGATTAAGGACATTCAGCTACATAAGCCGCAAAAGCCCAGAAAAGGTAGATACGTGCCAGGTCGCTGAACGGGCGCGCTCACACTCGCCCGCGTCGGTTCAGGTCTTGGGTGGCACGCAGCCCAGCTCGGCCAGCCCCCGTATCCCCTCGTCCGCCCGGCCAGGGAGCAGCAGCAGGGTGCAGGCGTGTTCGAAGCGGGCGTCGATTCGCTCCCAGATCTCCAGGGCTATGCGGAATTGGCCGTGGTCCTCGTGCAGGCGGCCCCTGGCGCGGGCCAGGCAGGCGGCGGCCCAGTCGTTCTCGTCCGCGCTCGTGGCCGCCAGCCGGTCGGCCGCCCCCGGGAGACCGGCGACCACCGCCAGCTCCGCCACGATCGCCGCCCGGTACGGCGCCGTCGCCGCTGTCGGGCTGCCGGTCAGGGCGGAGTCGACGAGCTCGGCCGCCTTTTCGAAGCGTCCGTGGTGCAGCGCCAGCCTGGCATCGGCGAAGGCCGTGAAGCGGGCGTACCGTTGCCGGTCAGGTGGGTTGAGCGCGCGTGAGCGCCATAGGTGCGCGGCGTCGCTGTCACCGCGCAGGCCGTGGGCGAGCGCGAGGGCGCCGACCGCGGGGCCGAGCTGCGGGCCGAACGGCCGGTCCACCCGTTGCCAGCCTTCCCACATCTTGGTCTCCAGGCTCATCGCCTCGTCGAACCGGCCGGTGAGGACCAGCGGCGTGATCAGGTGAGCAGCCGCCAGGTAGGAGCCTCCTACCAGGTCGTCGTCCATGGCCTGGCGGGCGACGTTCAAGGCGGCCGGCAGATCGCCCACGCTGAGCAAGCCGTAGAACGCCATCCTGAAGGTGTCCACGATTTCGGGGCAGGCGGCGGGGGCGTGCCGTGGCAGGCTCTCCAGCAGAGACAGACGCCGGCCGGTGACGCGGCAGGCGTGGCGCCGCCTTTCGCTCTGGAGCGCGGCGAGGGTCTCGATGTCCAGTGCCGCGCTGAGGAGCACGGGGTCCCCGGTCGCTCGCGACGCCTCCACCGCTGCGGCGATCGGCGCCGGATCCGCCCGGTCGCCCCTCGCGGCCGTCCTGGGTGCCTGGGCATGAGCAGGGGCCGCGGTCGCCATCCAGGCTGCCGCGGCGGCCAGGTGCGCCGCCACCGTCGGGTTCGCCGGGTCGCCGGCCGCCCGTGCCTGCGCCAGCAGCCCGGCCTTGCTCGCGTACGGCACCACTTCCTCGAACTCGGCGTGATGGCGGCAGGCGGCGCTGACGGCGCAGGCCAGCGTGATGGCCGTCAGGTCGCCGTCACCCGTCTCGCGCGCCCGGCCGACGGCCTTGAGCAGCAGCTCGAACGGCTGCCGTCCGATATCACCGACCGCGAACGTGCAGTCGGCCGCGGCGCGCAGGTCGGCCACCGCCTCCCGTGGGGTCGGTGCCCGCCGCGCCGCCGTCTCGTAGTGGCCGAGCGCCTCCTCAAGGAACCGGCGCGCGTACGTCAGGTGACCGAGCGAGCGGGCCAGCCGGTGCGGCAGGTGTCCGGGCCCGTCCGGCGCCCAGGCCAGGGCGCTGCGCAGGTTGTCGGCGACGGCGTCGAAGTCGTCGCGCCAGGAGTCGGCGGGCCGGCCGTCCGCCGCTGTCTCCAAGCGCGCTTCCAGGGCCGTCGCCACTCCCGCGGCCCATTCGAGGTGCAGCCGCCCGGCCGCTTCCCGCTCGCCCGCCTGGTCGAGCCGCTCCGCGGCGTAGGCCCGTACGGTCTCCAGCAGCCGCCACCTGGCCGCGCCGGAGCGGTGGCGTACGATGAGCAGGTTCTTGTCGGCCAGGCGGCCGAGCAGGTCGGCCGCCGCGCTCCCCGCCAGGCCGGGGGTGACGGCCACGACGGACTCCAGGTCGAACGGCCCCGCGAAGACGGCCAGCCGCCGGAACAGCGCCCGCTCCTGCTCGTCCAGGAGCTCGTGGCTCCAGCCGATGACCGCGCGCAGCGAGTGGTGCCGCTCGTCGGCGCCCCGGCCGCCGACCAGCAGACGCAGGTGATCGTCCAGTCCGACCAGCAGGGCATCGACCCCCAGCGCGGCCACCCTGGCCGCGGCCAGTTCGATGGCCAGCGGCATCCCGTCGAGCCTCGCGCACAGCAGCGCGAGCGTGGCGGGGTCGGCGGTGAAGCCCGGATCCGCCGCGGTGGCCCGGTCGAGGAAGAGCAGCTCGGCGTGCGAGGTGAGCGGCACCGGTGCCACCATGGCCGACGTCAGGGGGAAGGGCAGCAGGGGGAGGCAGCGTTCGCCGGGCACGCCGAGGCGTTCCCTGCTGGTGGCCAGGATCCGGGTGCCGGGGCAGCGGCTGAGCATCTGCTTGGTGAAGCGGGCGACGGCGTCGATCACATGCTCGCAGTTGTCGAGGATCAACAGCACCTCGCCCGTACCGAGCCGTTCGGCGATGGCCTCGTGCAGGTGCAGGTCCGGGCGTTCGGTGACGCCCAGTGCGGCGGCCACCGCCTGGGCGACGTACGCCTCCCCGACGGGCACCAGGTCGACGAACACCCCTCCCGAGGAGAACGCGCCCACCTCGATCGCCAGCCGCGTCTTGCCGACGCCACCGGGTCCCACCAGCGTCACCAGCCGCGCGGCTTTCAGCGCCTCCAGCAGCCGCTCGCGCTCGGCGCCACGGCCGATGAACGTGGTCAGCGGCACCGGCAGGCCGGCGATGCCGGGAGGCGCGGCCGATCCCCGCCCGGCCAGCTTGCCGAGCTCCCGCCGGTTGGTGACACCGCATTTACGCAGCAGGGACGACACGTGGTTCTCCACCGTGCGGACCGACAGGTGCAGGTGAGCGGCGATCTCCGCGTTGGACAGCTGCGCGCCGACCAAGGTCAGCACCTCTGCCTCACGCTTGGACACACCACCTGAAAACTGGACGGACACGGGCCCATCATGCCCTGGCGCGACTTGCGGAGTGGTCCGCACGGCGAAGGGTCAGGCCTCGCGCTCGCGGGTGACGAGCCGGGCGGCGAGCAGTCCCAGCACGACGATGCAGGTCAGGTCGAACCAGCTGCTCAGCGGCGACAGATCCCCGCGGATCGCCGCGTTGGGCAGAATGAGCGCGAGGAACGTGGCCTTGCCGGCCACGGCGGCCAGGGCGGCCGCGAGGCGCACCGGAGGGTGGAAGGCGGCCCACATGATGGCGGCCCCGAGCAGCAGCTGCAGCATGCCGCGGTGCTGCAGCAGGGCCTGCGTCATGGGAGTGGGGTCGGACACGCCGTAGTTCCAGTCGAGGATGCCGACGTTCAGGAGGGCGACGGCGGGCAGTGTGGTGATCGCGCCGATCAGGATGAGAACGACACGCAGGGCAGGCTCGCCACGGGAAGACAGCGTCATGAGAGCTCCTTGAGCGGCACTATTCGTCAGCCTGGCTGACGAATTTCCGTCAGTCTAGCTGACGATTATCGCCGGGCTCAAGGGCTCTACATTGGACGGCATGAGCAGGCGCGGCGCAGCAGAGCGGATCTCCATGGCCACCGGCTACCTGCTGGCGCGGCTCGGCGACTTCGCGCGGCAGCGCATCGAGGACGAGGCCGGCGGCTGGGGCCTCACCGGCAAGGAGCTGCGCGTACTCGCCTACGCGCACGACGCCTCCATGTCGCAGCGCGACCTGACGGCGGTGGCCCGCATGGACCGCACCACCATGACGGAGGTCATCAACACGCTGGAACGACTGGGGTATGTGCGCCGCGTCCGCAACACCGCCGACCGCCGCAAATACCTGGTCACGGTGACCGAGGACGGCGCGCGCACAGTGGAGGCGGTGCTGGCGCACATGGCGAAGGTGGAGGCCGACTTCCTCGGTACGCTGACACCCGCCGAGCGCTCGCTGCTGAACGACATGGTCGCCCGCCTGTTCGCCGCTCACGACCCCGATCGCGCGTAGCCGGACGCCACCACGGCAGGCGTGCCGCGATCACTGCCCGATCTGCCGGCGGCGGCCGAGGCGGTGCGCCCCGGAGAGGCGGCACCGCCCGCTCGCTGCCTCTACGGTGCGATCGACCAGAGCTGGCAGGGGTTGTTGAGCCACATCCACAGCCGGGCCGGCGTGCCGTTCGCCGTACCGCAGTTCTCGTCGTCGAGCACCATGCCGCTGTTCTCCACCACGAGCTCGTAGCGGCCGTTGCCCGCGGGGATGACCGCCCACTGCTGGCACGTGTTCCCGAGCGACTGCCACAGGTTGACGGCCGTGCCGAGGGCCTGCCCGCAGTTGACCGCGTCGAGCACCTTGCCGGCGTTGACGTTGGTGATCGTCCACTTGTTCGCACCGACGCTGTTGAAGCGCCACTGCTGGCACGTGTTGCCGAGCGACTGCCACTGGTCGACCTGCGTGCCGTTGGCCGTGCCACAGTTGACGGCGTCGAGCACCTTACCGCTGGTGAGGTTCGTGAGCCGGTAAGTGGCTCCGTTCACGGGGAAGGTGACGCTCTTGCCGTAGCCGACGGAGACGACGTTGGCCTGCACGGCGTTCTCCGTGGCGTCGGTCGGATAGCCGCTGGTCATGACGCCTTCGAAGAACGATCCGACAGAGCCGTTGCTGTTGTCGCCGCCGATGCCGAGGATGATCGCGCCCTGCTTGGTCATCGGCCGGTAGCCCGCCTGGGTCGGCAGTCCGCCGTTGTACCGCGTCGCCAGGCTGCCGGACTGCGCGTTGCCGTCCTTGATGGCGTACGTCGTGGTGCCGTTGTTCTTCAGCATCGCCGTCACGAACGCGGAGTTGCGGCCGGTGTTCGCGGTCCAGGAGCCGTTGCCGCCGGCGAACAGCCCGTTCTCCAGGTCCGCCGCGACGCGCGGTCCGGCCGCGCACGGTGCGAACCAGCACAGCGTGCCGAAGTAGATCGCGTCCATGTCGCCGTTGCCGGTGTCCAGGTTGTTGGTCTCGGCGTTGCCGTAGTCGAAGCAGCAGCGGTCGTTGACGTGGGTGCCCTCGGTCACCATGTACATGCCCTCGGGCTGGCTGCCGGTGGCGACGCCGTTCGTCGCGTTGTTGCGGTAGCCGTTGCCTGCGGAGATGTAGACGCCGTAGACCTTGTGGCCGCCGGCCGTCACGGGCAGGGCCGCCGCGTTCGCGCCCTGGTCGGGGGTGGGATTGGCGCCGCCACCTGGCGCGATCGTGAGGTCGTTGTGGCGCGGCGTCTGGTCGTAGATGCGGACGATCGTGCAGTACGTGCCGGAGCAGAAGGAGTCCTGGGTCGCGGCGTTCGCGTAACCGCCGGCGCTGAGCACGCCGATGTTGGTCGTCGCGCCGTCGGACCAGCGCCGCACCTGGTAGAGAGCGCCGTTGTAGGAGCCGAAGAGCGCGCGGGTGGTGCTGTGCGCGGCGACGCACGGCGTGCCGCCGCTCGCGTAGATGTCGCAGGACAACGTGCCTGCCGCCTGTGCCGTGCCCGAGACGGCGACCAGCGTGGTGACGACGACCGCCACCAAGGAGGCGACGGTGACGGCTGTTCGCCGCCATTGGCGCAGAGACCAGAAACCCATGGTGTGCCTTTCGTGTGTATGCGAGGCAGCGCAGTCCCCGGCGGGTGACATCGGAGGAAAGAGTCGTTTGTTAGCGCTAACATCTATACCCATTAAGCGGCATTGTTAGCGCTAACATTTTTGGGTGCACGCGTTTGGAGTTATTCAGCTATAACATCCAGGTTTCCGCCGTGTTTCGAGCAAAGTGTCATCAACGACGCGGCGACTGTCAATACCTGGCGGAACTGCCCCTTCACCTGGCCGCTTGTTCGCGACAACGCCTCCGACAGAAAGATAAAGCCTCTATTACCGCTAATTAACCGCCATTGGCTAAGAAACTTAATCAAGATCAGCTTCACGGAACCCATCAGACGCCGTCCAGCAGGCCATCCCAATGAGCCATAAGCCGACATATCGGCATAAAGCGGACAGAAACTTTCGGTTCCTGCACCGTTCGTAACGCCGACACGGCGCTCCCCGGCAGACCGCAAACCGGCTCAACCTGGCATCCACTTCCCTGTTGCCAACCGGTAGCTTCTGTGAAACTTTCACATGCGCAGGCAGTGCGACGTGATCTCCTCCCGGACGAATGTCCAGGCGGGGCAACGTCCCGGCGGCAATGCCCAGGTCGGCAAGGACCACCCCTCGTTGACGCCAGATCTGACCGTCGGATGTACTCCGCGACAACGCACTCAGTTGGAGTAGGCCACGTTTTCCTGCAAGACCGAATGTTAACGCTAACAAGGAGCTCCACATGTCCTTGGCCGTGCGGGTGGTCATGAAGGCCGCCAACGACAACCCGAACGTGCAAGCCGTCACGTACGGCCCGGTCGTGTTGTCAGGCGACTACGGCGACACCGGTCTGTCGCCGGCCCCGGCCCTGACCGCCTCGTCGATCACCCGGACCAGCACCTCGTCGTTGGCCTTCACCGCCACGGCCAGCGGGCTGGCGCTCGGCATCCAGAACATGTCCACCGCCGACGGCGGCCTGGCCGTCCAGCGGGCCGACAACGGCACCGCCGACCACCGCTGGCGGCTCCGCTACGGGCCGGGCGCCGCGTTCCGCGTCCAGTGCGCCAACGGCGGCCGGGGCCTCGGCCTCGGCGGCACGTCCCAGGGCGCGCAGGTCGTGCTCGCCGACGACAACGGCTCGAACAACAACCTCTGGAGGTTCCTGTGAGGCGCGTGCTCGCGGTTCTCTCGTCGCTGCTTCTCGTGTGCGTGGTCCTCACGGCCCAGGCGTCGGCCGCGACGGTCGACACCAGCGCGTGGTACGTCCTGGTCAACCGCAACAGCGGCAAGGCGCTGGACGTGTACAACCTGTCCACCGCCGACGGCGGCCGCATCACCCAGTGGACCCGCAACGACCAGAACCAGCAGCAATGGCAGTTCGTCGACTCCGGCGGCGGCTACTACCGGCTCAAGTCCCGCCACTCCGGCAAGGTGCTCGACGTCTACAACTGGTCGACCGCCAACGGCGGCGCGATCGTCCAGTGGGCCGACGGCAACGGCACCAACCAGCAGTGGCGGCTGGCCGACAGCACGGGCGGCTACGTTCGGTTCATCTCGCGCCACAGCAGCAAGGCCCTGGAGGTCCAGGGCGCCGCCACCGCCGACAACGCCGGCATCGTCCAGTACGACGACTGGGGCGGCACCAACCAGCAATGGCAGCTCGTCCAGGTCGGCAGCGGCCCGAGTCCTGGCGGCACTTACACCAACCCGGTCGTCTGGCAGGACTTCGCCGACGGCGACATCATCCGGGTCGGCGACGCCTACTACTACTCGGCCTCGACGATGCATTACTCGCCCGGCGCGCCGATCCTGCGCTCCTACAACCTGGTCGACTGGGAGTACGCCGGCCATTCGGTGCCGAAACTCGACTTCGGCTCGGGCGCCTACGACCTCAACGGCGGCCGGGCGTACGTGAAGGGCATCTGGGCCTCGGCCCTGAACTACCGCCCCAGCAACAGCAGCTACTACTGGATGGGCTGCGTCGAGTTCAACCGGACCTACGTCTACACCGCCTCCGCCGTGGACGGCGCCTGGACCAAGCGCTCACAGATCAACAACTGCTACTACGACGCCGGTCTGCTGGTCGACACCGACGACACCATGTACGTCGCCTACGGCAACGGCACCATCAGCGTGGCGCAGCTGTCGGCCGACGGGCTCAGCCAGGTGCGCGCCCAGCAGGTGTTCCAGACCCCGAGCAGCGTCGGCACCCTGGAGGGCTCCCGCTTCTACAAGCGGGGCGGCTACTACTACATCTGGCTGACCCGCCCCGCCAACGGCCAGTACGTCCTGCGCTCCACGTCACCGTGGGGCCCGTACGAGATGCGCCAGGTCCTGCTCGACCTGCCCGGCCCCATCGCCGGCGGCGGCGTCCCCCACCAGGGCGGGCTCGTCCAGACCCAGAACGGCGACTGGTACTACATGTCGTTCGTCGACGCCTACCCCGGCGGCCGGGTCCCGGCGCTCGCGCCGATCACCTGGACCGGCGACTGGCCGGCCGTGCAGACCGTGAACGGCGGGTGGGGCGCCACCTACCCGAGGCCGAACATCCAGACCAGCAGGACCGTGGCGTCCATGATCGGCCCCGACACCTTCACCTCGGGCACGCTCGGCCACCGCTGGGAATGGAACCACAACCCCGACACCAGCCGCTTCTCCACCGGCAGCGGCCTGCGCCTGCAGACCGCGACCGTCACCAACGACCTCTACACCGCGCGTAACACGCTGACCCACCGCATCCAGGGCCCGTCGTCCACGGCGACGATCGAGCTCGACTACGCGCAGCTGGCCAACGGCGACCGAACCGGGCTGGCGATGCTGCGCGACCAGTCGGCCTGGATCGGCGTCAAACGCGACAACGGCGTCAACCGGGTCGTGCTGACCAACGGGCTGAGCATGAACGGCTCGTGGCAGACCACCGGCACCGGCACCGAGGCGGCGAGCGCGAGCATCTCGGGCGGCCGGATCTGGCTGCGGGTCAACGCCGACATCCGGCCCGGTTCAGGCAGGCAGGCCCGCTTCTCCTACAGCACCGACGGCAGCACCTTCGTGAGCCTCGGCCCGGCCTTCACCCTGAACAACGCCTGGCAGTTCTTCATGGGCTATCGCTTCGGGATCTTCAACTACGCCACCCAGTCCCTCGGCGGCGCGGCGACCGTGCGCCGCTTCGACCTCACCACCCCCTGACAGCCGACGCATAGGAGCACATCGTGAAATTCAGATTCCCAGCCGTCCTCGCGGCGTTGGCCGCCTTACTGGTGAGCCTGTTCGTCGCCAATCAGAGCGCCAACGCGGCCACCGTCGACACCAACGCCTGGTACGTCCTGGTCAACCGCAACAGCGGCAAGGCCCTGGACGTCTACAACCTGTCCACCGCCGACGGCGGCCGCATCACCCAGTGGACCCGCAACGACCAGAACCAGCAGCAATGGCAGTTCGTCGACTCCGGCGGCGGCTACTACCGCATCAAGTCCCGCCACTCCGGCAAGGTGCTCGACGTCTACAACTGGTCGACCGCCAACGGCGGCGCGATCGTGCAGTGGGCCGACGGCAACGGCACCAACCAGCAGTGGCGGCTGGCCGACAGCACGGGCGGCTACGTTCGGTTCATCTCGCGCCACAGCAGCAAGGCCCTGGAGGTCCAGGGCGCCGCCACCGCCGACAACGCCGGCATCGTCCAGTACGACGACTGGGGCGGCACCAACCAGCAGTGGCAGCTCGTCCAGGTCGGCGGCGGCAACCCGAGCCCGACGCCCACGCCGACCGGTATGTGCGACCTTCCCTCGACGTACCGCTGGACCTCGACCGGCGTGCTGGCGACCCCGAAGTCGGGCTGGGTCTCGCTCAAGGACTTCACCGTCGCCCCCTACAACGGCAGGCAGCTCGTCTACGCGACGACGCACGACGCGGGAACGAGCTGGGGCTCGATGAACTTCAGCCTCTTCACCAACTGGTCCGACATGGCCTCGGCCAGCCAGAACACGATGTCTTCTTCCACCGTCGCGCCCACGCTGCTCTACTTCGCCCCGAAGAACATCTGGGTGCTGGCCTACCAGTGGGGCGGGACCGCCTTCTCCTACCGGACCTCCAGCGACCCGACCAATCCGAACGGCTGGTCATCGCAGCAGACGCTCTTCTCCGGAAGCATCACGGGCTCCGGAACAGGGCCCATCGACCAGACGCTCATCGGTGACAGCACGAACATGTACCTGTTCTTCGCCGGGGACAACGGCAAGATCTACCGGGCCGGCATGCCCATCGGGAACTTCCCGGGCAGTTTCGGCTCCACCTCGACGGTGATCATGAGTGACACGACGAACAACCTGTTCGAAGCCGTCCAGGTCTACAAGCTCCAGGGCCAGAACAAATACCTCATGCTCGTCGAGGCGATCGGCGCGCAGGGCCGCTACTTCCGCTCGTTCACGGCCACCAGCCTGAGCGGTTCGTGGACGCCGCAGGCCGCGACCGAGGGCAGCCCCTTCGCCGGCAAGGCCAACAGCGGCGCCACCTGGACCAACGACATCAGCCACGGCGAGCTGGTCCGCACCAGCGCCGATCAGACCATGACCGTCGACCCCTGCAGCCTGCGGCTGCTCTACCAGGGGCGCAGCCCCAGCTCCGGCGGCGACTACGGCCTCCTGCCCTACCGGCCGGGTCTGCTGACGCTGCAGCGCTGAAACTCGACGGCCCGTGGACCTGCCGGGGCACGATCACGCCCCGGCGGGTTCGCGCCCTTCCCAGCCTCGGGGGTGGTTGCCGATCAGTCGGCGCGGGCGCCTATAGTGGGCGGCGGAACCTGCGGAGACACCGGGCAGGCCCTGAAATCACGGGGTCGCGGGCGGGTTCCGTCGTTACTGCTTCGAGTGGATCCTCGTGCGGTTGTCTGCTCCGGCTCTCCATCGCGTCGCCCGATCCGTACGCGATCCGCTCTTCGCGGAATGGTGAGAGCCGTCCGAATCCGGCAACGCGCGACGTCTGCGAGCCCATCGGGACGACGCGCGCTCACATGAGGAAGACGCTGTGACAGAGACGATGACGGGTGCCCAGATCCTGATCCGGGCCCTGGAAGAAGCGGGCGTGGAGCTCATTTTCGGGATGCCGGGCGGGATGATCCTGCCCGCCTACGACCCGCTGATGGACTCCACGCGGTTGCGCCACATTCTGGTGCGCCACGAGCAGGACGCCGGTCACGCGGCGGCCGGCTACGCCACCGCGACAGGCCGGCCCGGGGTGTGCATGGCGACCTCAGGACCCGGCGCGACGAACCTGGTGACGCCGCTGTGCGACGCCGCGATGGATTCGGTGCCCGTGGTGGCGGTGACCGGCCAGGTCAGCCGCCCCCTGCTGGGCACCGACGCCTTCCAGGAGGCCGACATCTGCGGCATCACCCAGGGCATCACCAAGCACAACTGGCAGGTGCGCGCGGCCGTGGACATCCCGCGGGTGATCGCGGAGGCCTTCCACGTCGCCACCACCGGCCGCCCCGGCCCGGTCCTGGTCGACATTCCCAAGGACGTCCTGCAGGAGCACGCACCGTACGCGCACCCGGAGCGGATCGACCTGCCAGGAGTGCCCCAGACGCCGCGCCCGCACCAGCGCGGTCTCACGCAGGCGGCGGCCGCCCTGCGCGCGGCGCAGCGGCCGGTCCTGTACGCCGGCGGCGGGATCATCAAAGCCGGCGCGGCCGGCGAGCTGATGACCTTCGCCGAGCTCACGGGCATCCCCGTGGTCACCACGCTGATGGCCCGCGGCGCGTTCCCGAGCAGCCACCCGCAGAACCTGGGCATGCCGGGGATGCACGGCACGGTGCCCGCGGTCACCGCGTTGCAGCGAGCCGACCTCGTCCTCGCGCTGGGAGCCCGCTTCGACGACCGCGTCACGGGCGACCCGAAGACCTTCGCCCGGCACGCGAAGATCGTGCACGCCGACATCGACCCGGCGGAGATCGGCAAGAACCGCGCGGTGGACATCCCCATCGTCGGCGACGCCCGCGACGTCCTGACCGGCCTGACAGAAGCGGTCCGCCAGATCGGCGGCCCCACCCCCTGGCCGGCTTCCGGACCGTGGTGGGACACCCTCGAAGCCTTGCGCGCCGCCCACCCGATGACCTACGACCGGCCCGCCGACGGCTCGCTGGCGCCACAGCAGGTCATCGAGCGGATCGGGCAGCTCGCCGGCCCCGAGGCCCTCTACGTCTCCGGCGTCGGGCAGCACCAGATGTGGGCCAGCCACTACCTCCCGCTGGAGCGTCCCCGCTCGTTCCTGAACTCCGGCGGCGCGGGCACCATGGGATACGCGCTGCCCGCCGCGATGGGCGCCAAGCTGGCGTATCCCGGCACCGCCGTGTGGGCCGTCGACGGCGACGGCTGCTTCCAGATGACCTGCCGCACCCTGGCCACCTGCACCGTCGAGGGCGTCGCGATCAAGGTCGCGGTCATCAACAATTCCGGCCTGGGCATGGTGCGCCAGCTCCAGTCCCTGTTCTTCGACGACCGTCACTTCGGCGTCGACTGCAGCACCCCGCAGCTGCCGGACTTCGCCGCTCTGGGCGAGGCGTACGGCGGCGTCGGCCTGCGCTGCGACCACGCCGAGGACCTCGACGGGACCATCCGCAAGGCCATGGAGATCAACGACGTCCCGGTCGTCATCGACTTCCGCGTGAACCAGCAGGAGATGGTCTGGCCGATGATCGCGGCCGGAGCGTCCAACGACGACATCCGCATCGCCCGCGACACCGCTCCGACCTGGGACGCCGACTACTGAGCGCGCGCCGGTGAGGGTCAGATCTCGCGGGAGGCCTCCTGCCAGTAAGGGGCGCGGAGCAGGCGCTTGTACAACTTGCCGGTCGGGGTACGCGGCAGCTCGGGGAGGAAGTCGATCGATCGGGGCACCTTGTACCCGGCCAGCGACTTGCGGCAGTACGCCATCAGCTCCCCGGGCAGCTCGCCGGCCGCCTCGATGCCCTCCACCAGCTCGACGGCGGCTTTGACCTGCTCGCCGAACTCGTCGTCCGGGATGCCGAAGACCGCGACGTCCCGGACGGCCGGGTGCGTGATCAGCACGTGTTCGATCTCGGCCGGATAGATGTTCACGCCGCCACTGATGATCATGTCGATGGCGCGGTCGCACAGGAACAGGTAGCCGTCCTCGTCGAAGTAGCCGATGTCGCCGGTCGTGAACAGGCCGCCGGTGCGGTGGATCGAAGCGGTCTTGTCCGGGTCGCCCCAGTACTCGACGTCGTCACCGTTGGCGTACCGGAACCAGATCTCGCCCTGCTGCCCCTGGCCGACGGGGACGCCGTCGGAGTCCAGGATGCGGATCTCCGTCGCGGGCTGCGGGCGGCCGACACTGCCGGGCTTGGCCAGCCACTGCTCCGCGGCGATGATCGTGTTGACGCCCGCCTCGGTCGAGCCGTAGTACTCGTTGACCACCGGCCCCAGCCAGTCGATCATCTGCCGCTTGACCTGCGGCGAGCAGGGGGCGGCGCCGTGCCAGATCGCCGCCAGGCTCTCGCCGGAGAAGTCCTGTCTGGCGGCCGGATCCAGGCGCAGGAGGCGGACGAACTGGGTGGGCACCAGATGCACGTTGGTGATCGCGTGCTCGTCGATCAGGCGCAGGGTCTCGGCGGGGTCGAACGCGCGCCGCATGACGACGGAGCTGCCGCTCATGAACGCCATGAAGGAGAACATCCACTGCGCCGAGTGGTAGACCGGTCCCGCCAGCAGCGTGCGCGCGTCCCCGGGGAGCGAGAAGGTCGTGGCGAACCCGTCGGCGGCCAGCGCGAGGACGTCCACCGGCATCCCGACGATGGATCGCTTGCGGCTGACGCCCTTGGGACGGCCGGTGGTGCCGGAGGTGTAGAACATCGGGCTGCCCATGACCTGGGGCTCCGGCTCGCCCGCCGGGCCGGTGGCGAGGAACTCCTCGTACGGAAGGAAGCCCGGGATGCCGTCGCCGAAGGCGATCCGGGTGGGCAGGTCGAGCCCCTCGACGGCCTCGCCCGCCTGCGCGGCGAACGCCGGATCGGTGAACAGCACCCGCACGCCCGCGTCCCGCAACACGTAGCCGAGCTCCTGGGCGGCCCAGTGCCAGTTGACCAGCACGTAGCGCAGGCCGATGTGGCCGGCGGCCGCCATGACCTCGAAGTACTCGCGGCGGTTGGCCGAGTGGACGGCGATCGCGTCACCGGCGCTCAGC
Organism: Nonomuraea rosea; assembly: GCF_039539705.1. Lineage (NCBI taxonomy): Bacteria > Bacillati > Actinomycetota > Actinomycetes > Streptosporangiales > Streptosporangiaceae > Nonomuraea > Nonomuraea rosea. The sequence goes on from NZ_BAABDQ010000050.1 coordinate 73,955, forward strand.
CCCGAGGCGAGCAGCGCGCCGGCCAGCCGGTCTACTCGCTCGTCGAGCTCGCGCCAGGTGGTGACGCCCTCCTCGTCCGCCAGCGCGATCTCATCGGGACGGGTCTCGGCGAAGCGCCGCAGCAATCGGGCCATCGTTGCTCTCCACTTTCATATCGCTGGACATACTGCGTCATAGGACGTGATAGTCGCCGAGGTCGGGCTCGCGGGTCCTCTCCCAGTACTCCATGAGGGTGAAGGGCCAGTTCTGCGCGACGCGGCCGAGTGCGTTCTTGTACCAGCTGTTCACCGAGGACACGCCCCAGGCCCGCTGCCGGTTGGCGGCGTCGATCAGCTCGTTGTACGCGTCGTGCACCTCCTCCCGGCACTCCAGCGCCCGGTGCCCGGCACGCAGCAACGAGCCCAGACATTCCAGGATGTAATGGGCCGCGCATTCGGAGAAGAAGATGATGCTGCCGTTGACGACGATGTTCGTGTTCGGCCCGTACATCAGGAACAGGTTCGGGAATTCCGGCACGGTCATGCCGAGGTAGGCGCGGGCGTCGCCGTTCCAGCGCTTGTGCAGGTCGGCCCCGTCGCGGCCGGTCACCGTCATCGGCATGAGGAAGCCGGAGGCGGAGAATCCGGTGGCGTAGACGATCACGTCGGCGTCGTGGTCGCCGTCGGCGGTGCGGATCCCGTGTTCGGTGATGCGGCTGATCGGGCCGGTGACCAGCGTGACGTTGTCCCGCTTGAGCGCGGCGGCCCACACGCCGTTGTCGCGCAGCATCCGTTTGGCGCCGAGCGGGTAGCCGGGGATCGCGGCGCGCAGCAGGTCCGGGCGGTCCGCGAACAGGTGCTCCAGGTACGCGGTCAGCAGAGCGCGCCGTTCGTCGTTGACCGCCGACACCGAACGTTCGCCGTCCTGCCACGCGGGATCGACGTACACGGCGGGCAGCCCGCCCTCCACGGTGCTCGCGAACAGCCAGAAGCGGTACCACCGCGCGTAGCCGGGAACGTGCTTGAACAGCCGGCGCAGGCCGCCCGCGACGGGGGCGTGGTAGTGGGGGGTGGGCCCGAGCCAGGGCGCGGTGCGCTGGAAGACGACCAGGCTGCCGGCCGTCCTGGCGATCTCGGGCACGAACTGGAAGGCGCTGGCTCCCGTCCCGATCACCGCGACCCGCTTGCCGGCCAGGTCGATGCCGTGGTCCCAGCGCGCCGAGTGGAAGCTCGGCCCGGCGAAGTCCTCCCTGCCCTCGATCCGCGGGTAGGAGGGGCGGTTGAGCTGGCCGACCGCCGAGATGACCGCCTGGGCGGCGAGGATCTCGATGCCGCCGTCCGGCGTCCGTACGCGGACCGTCCACGCGCAGGTCTCGTCGTCGAACTCGGCGGCCAGCACCTCGGCGCCGAACCTGATGTGCTCGCGGACGCCGCTGCGGCCGGCGAACCGCCGGAAGTAGTCCAGCAGCACGTCCTGGGTGGCGAAGTAGGAGGGCCAGTCGTCGTGGTCGAAGAAGGAATAGCCGTACAGGTGGCTGCTGACGTCGACGCGGCAGCCCGGGTAGGTGTTCTCCAGCCAGGTGCCGCCCACGTCGTCGTTCTTCTCGACGATCGTGTACGGGACGCCGGCCTGCCCCAGCCGGTGCCCGGCCAGCAGCCCGGACATCCCCGCACCGACGATGACGACGTGGAAGGGACGATCGGGAGCGAGCCGCTCCTTGCGCCACCGGGGAGCCGCCGGGTCGTCCCGCGTGGCGACTTCCTCGATCAGCAGCGGCAGGTAGCGCCCGGCGTCGGTGCCGGCCAGGAACCGGCCGGTGGCCAGCATCTCCTCCTCGTCCGCCGGCGTCTGCCGGAAGGAGCGGCGGCCGTCGCGGATCGCGCCGAGCGTGGCGAGCGCGAGCGCGCGCGCCTCGTCCTGCTGTGCCGGCGTGTAGCCGCCCTGGGGCATCAGCGGGTTGACCGTGGACGGGCGCAGGTGGTCCGGGAGCAGCGCCGGATCGCCGGTGGCGGTGGCCAGGGCGGCGAGCAGCGGTGGCAGCTCGGCGTCGAGGAGCGCTCCCCGGATCGCGTCGTCCGCGTCCGTGATCGGCTCGGCCGGGTCAAGAGGCATCGGGGCCCCTCTCAAATAGCTGTTCACGCCTTACTTGAAACGCTATTACAAGTTGAAATCACGTTTCAAGTACTGCACGGCGGGCTATTCGATCGGTTGGGCCAGCCGGCTGACCAGAGTGGCGAAGTAGTCGGTCAGCTCCGTCGCCTCCTCCCGCGTCGCGCACTCCACGATCTGCCGCGCGCCGGCGGCCACCACCCCGGTCACGGCGGCGGCCAGCGCCTCGCCGAACCGCCGACCCTCCAGCTGCAGCACGCCCATGTTCTGGTCGATCCACCGGCGCAGCCCGCTGCGGGCGATCGCGTCGAATCCGGGCGGGTTGTCGCCGGACAGGAACAGCCGGGCCAGGTCGCGTTCGTCCCAGCAGCCCAGGAGGTAGGCGCGCGCGCCGGCCAGATAGATCCGGAACGGGTCGCGCTCCCCCGCCTCCCGCGCCCCTTCGATGGCCTGCTGGGTGGCGGCCCAGAGCCACCCGGAATGGCGCCTGTGCAGCTCCAGGAAGAGGTGTTCCTTACCGCCGAACTGGTTGTACAGGCTGCCCACGCTGGTGCCGGAGCTCGCCACGATCTCCGAGATGGTGGCGCCCTCGAAACCGTTCGCGGCGAAGACCCGGCGGGCGCCGTCGAGCAGCGCGTTGCGCGTGGCCAGAGCGCGCTTGGACAGCGGCTGGCCGGGCGCGGCAGAGGAGGTTTCCTGCCGGGTGTCCGACGTGCGGGCCATCGCCGCCCCTCCCCCTGAACCAGCGGTCATGCCGGGCCCCAGTGTTTCACGGCCAGGGGTTGCGGTCAGGCTGAGCGCGGAGGGTCGCGGCCTCACGCCCGGAACGTGCGGCGGTAGGCGTCCGGCGGGACGCCGATCGTCCGGTGGAAGTGGCGGCGCAGGGTCGTCGCCGTGCCCATGCCCGCGGCCGAGGCGATGGCGTCGACGCTGTCGTCCGTGCTCTCCAGCAGCTCCTGCGCGCGGCGGATCCGCTGCGCCAGCAGCCACTGCAACGGGGTGGTGCCGGTGACCGCGTGGAAGTGGCGGGCCAGGTGGCGCGAGCTCATGTTCGCCTGGCTGGCCAGGTCCTCCACGGTGAGCGGCTGGTCCAGCCGGCGCATCACCCAGGGCAGCAGCTCGGCCAGGGGATGGCCGTCCTGGGCGGGCACCGGCGTGGAGACGAACTGGGCCTGGCCGCCGGCCCGGTGGGGCGGCACGACCAGGCGGCGGGCGACCACGTTGGCGATCGCCGAGCCGTGGTCGCGGCGGACCAGATGCAGGCACAGGTCCATCGCCGCGGCCTTGCCCGCGGAGGTGAGCACGCTGCCGTTGTCGACGTAGAGCACGTCGGGGTCCACCTCCACCCGGGGATAGCGCGCGGCCAGCTGTCCGGTGTGGGCCCAATGGGTGGTCGCGCGCAGCCCGTCCAGCAGGCCGGCGGCGGCGAGCACGAACGCGCCCGTGCACAGGGACACCACCCGCGCGCCCGACTCGTGGGCCGCGCGCACCGCTTCGACCAGGTCGGCCGGCGGGTCCTCGTCGACGTCCACCAGGGCGGGGACGATCACGGTGCCGGCGTGCGCCAGCCGGTCGAGCCCGCAGTCCGGCTCCACCAGGAACCGGCCGGCCCGGACGGCGTGCGTGCCGCACACCGTGACGTCGTACCAGGGGCCTGGCACGGCGTCAGGGGCGGAGCCGAAGACCTCGCAGGCCAGGGCCAGCTCGAAGTGCAGCATCCCGTCGGTGGCGGCGACCGCGACGGAGCGCGGGAAAGAGCTCATGTCGGAAATTGTACGGGTCACGTCGTTCCGGACACTGGGCACCGGTGGGCCGGCGGGACAGGATTGACGCACTGAAGCACTTCGAGCACGTGGGAGCAGACATGGAATCGGGTCGTAACGTAGCGGTGTTCGGCGCGTACGGGCACACCGGGCGGTTCGTGGTCGCGGAGTTGCGCGAGCGCGGATACGTGCCGCTGCTCCTCGGCCGCGACCAGGACAAGCTGCGGGCGCTGGCCGGGCTGGAGCTTGCGGCGCGGCAGGCGTCGGCCGACGATCCGGCCTCGCTCGACCGCGCGCTGACCGGCGCCGCCGCCGTGATCAACTGTGCCGGGCCCTTCGCCACCACCGGCGCCCCGCTGATCGAGGCGGCGCTGCGGGCCGGCATCCCGTACGTCGACGTGGCGGCCGAGATCGAGGCGAACGCCGACACGTTCGCGCACTTCGCCGAGCGCGCCCGCGCCGCGGGCACCGCGGTCGTCCCGGCGATGGCCTTCTACGGCGGCCTCGGCGACCTGCTCGTCACCACCGCGATGGACGACTGGACGGCGGCGGACGAGGTGCACGTCGCCTACGGCCTGAGCAGCTGGCACCCCACGGCCGGCACGCTCGCCTCCGGCACCGTGTCGGGGCAGCGACGGGGTGGCCGCCGGGTCCGCTACACCGGCGGCCGGCTGGAGTACCACGACGACGCCCTGCCGACCCTGGAGTGGTCCTTCCCGGCGCCGCTCGGCCCCCAGAAGGTCATCGGCGAGTTCACCATGGCCGACGTCGTCACCGTTCCCAGCCACCTGGACGTCCCGGAGGTGCGCACGTACATGACCGCCAAGGCGGCCGCGGACCTGTCCGCTCCTGACGCCTCGGCGCCGGCCGCCGTCGACGAGCGCGGCCGCTCCGCGCAGACCTTCGTCATCGACGTCCTCGTCCGCTCCGGCGGCACCGAACGCCGCCTGGCCGCCACGGGTCAGGACATCTACGCCATCAGCGCACCGCTCGCGGTGGAGGCCGTCGACCGCATCCTGACCGGCCGTACCAGGACCACCGGCGTCGCCTCCGCGGGCGCGATCTTCGACGCCGCGGACTTCCTGCGCGCCCTGTCCCCGCACCTCTCGCTGCACGTCCCGACCGGCACCCGCGACTGACCGAGCTCTCGTCATCTTCGCTGAACGCTGACAGGAACGCCGTCGCTGGTCGATGATCTAGGGGAAACCTCCGGCCGAAGGGAATCTCGATGGCGCGGCTCCTGCCCGGAAGATCCAGGCGTCTCGTCATAGTGCTCGTGGCGGCGGCCTTGGCCATCGAGGGACTCTCGGCCTGCGCCTATTCGCAGCCGCGCACCATCGATCCGTCCGATGGGGACGTGGCCAAGCGCAGGGACGCCGCCCGGCGTACTGTCGCGGCCCGGCTCGACCACGCCAGGCGCACCGCTGGCGTGACCAAGGAGATAAGCCGCCTCACCATCGACCGATGCAGGCGAGGCAACGACGACGCGAAGAACACCGAGGACTTCCTGTCGATCTGCAGCCTCATCCAGCAACGGGCGTACGTCTGGGACGGCGACGTGAACGGCTTCCTCGACCGGTTCCCCACGTGCGACGGCACCCTCACGAACAGGGAAAAATGGCGAAAGCTGCGCGGGAAACCGGCCCCGGGAGACCTCGCACGCACCTATGACGCCGGCGACCTGCCGGGTTTGGAGTGCAGCGCCGTAGAGATCGAATTCGTCACCTCCGCGACACCGCAACTGGATCTGGAAACCATAAAGCCAGGTGCCATCATCATGGATCCAGACTCCGGCATCGACGACCCTTATCACTGGGTCGTCGAGGGGAAGCCGTGGCTCGCCGATTGGCTCAAGATCCGCCACAAGAACCGATTCCTGGTGGCCATGTCAACGATCCAGGACTACGCCGTCACCTCTCGGAGACGAGCGCGGCCAAGTGGCGCAGCGAGTTGATGAGATGCTCGGGGCCGAACGGCGGGAACTGGATGTACTCCCGGCGGAACCCCGGCACCGCCGACCAGTCGTAGGTGAGCGTGACCTCAGTCTCCGACGGACCGAGCGCCGCCAGGTCGTAACGCCAGATCCAGCCCCCGAACTCCAGCTGACCGTCGTCCTTCTCATATCCCGTGAGCCAGCCGATGGCGCGCGGCGGGTCGAGCGCCTGGACCTTGTTGACCACCCGGTAGTCACCGTCCGGATGGCCGGCGTGGTGCATGTCCATCCGGAAGATCTGCCCCACCTCCGTCAGCGGCGCCTGGTTGACGGATTCCCGAACCCAGCCGGTCCCGTCGATCGCAGCATGGGTCGTCGGGTCCGCCAGCACCGCGAACACCTTCGCGGCGGGCTCGGCGACCGTCAGGGTGGCGCTCACGTTCTCCTGGTCCACGGTGTGCACACTCCTTCTCATCTCAGGTCTCCCGCCTCAGGCGTGCCCGTCGTGTCTGCAGAAAGGTTCGTTCGGTGTCGTTGGTGGCCAGGGTGATCGCTTCGTCGTAGGCGGCGATGGCGTCGGCGGTACGGCCCAGGCGGGTGAGCAGGTCGGCGCGGGTGGCGGGCAGCAGGTGGTAGCCCGGCAGGTCCAGCTCCTCGACGGCGGCCAGCGCCGGCGCGGGCCCGTGGACCTCGGCCACGGCGACCGCGCGGTTGAGCGCGACGATCGGGTTCGGGGTGTGCCGCAGCAGCTGATCGTAGAGTGCCAGCACCTGTGTCCAGTCGGTCGCCGGCCCGTCGGTGTGCACGGCGTTGATCGCGGCCTGCAACTGGTACGTGCCCGGCTGCGCGCGGCGCAGGCACCGGCGTACCAGCGCGTGCCCTTCGGCGATCAGGTCCCGGTTCCACAGCGACCGGTCCTGTTCTGCGAGCACCACCAGCTCACCCGAAGGGCTCACCCTGGCGGGCCGGCGGGCTTCGCTGAGCAGCAGCAGCGCCAGCAGCCCGGTCACCTCCGGCTCGTCGGGCATCAGCTCGGCCAGCGCCCTGGCCAGGCGGATCGCCTCCGCGCACAGGTCGGTACGCAGCAGCGGCCCGGTGGTGGCGGCGTAGCCCTCGTTGAAGATGAGGTAGAGCACGGTGAGCACCGAGGCCAGCCGATCGGGCAGCTCGGCGGCGGCGGGCACCCGGTAGGGGATGCCGGCGTCGCGGATCTTCTTCTTGGCGCGGACGATCCGCTGGGAGACGGTCGTCTCCGGCACCAGGTAGGCGCGCGCGATCTGTGCCACCTCCAGCCCGCCGAGCAGGCGCAGGGTGAGCGCGCTCCGCGCGGGCGGTGACAGCGCCGGGTGGCAGCAGGTGAAGATCATGCGGAGCTGGTCGTCGCGCACCGGGCCCTCCTCCTGTTTCGGTTCGCCGGGCTCGTGCAGCAGGAGTGCTTGGGCGTGGCGGGCCTCGCGGGTGGATTCGCGGCGCAGCCGGTCGATCGCCCGGTTGCGGGCGGTGGTCACGATCCAGGCGCCGGGATTGGGCGGCGGCTCGTCCCATTTCTGGATGGCGACGGCGAAGGCGTCCTGCACGGCCTCCTCGGCCAATCCGATGTCACCGAGCAACCGGGTCAGCGTGGCCACGCACCGGCCGTACTCGGCCCGGTAGAGGCGGTCGAGATCCATCCGCGCTCATGCCTTCTGCGCGTCTGCGAACGGGCGCACCTCGATCGGGGACCCGCAGGCCAGCGCACACTTTCCGGCCCAGGCCAGCGCCTGGTCCAGGTCGTCGCACCGGATCACCCAGAACCCGCCGAGCTGCTCCTTCGTCTCGGCGAACGGGCCGTCGGTCATCGTGGTCGTGCCGTCGCCGGGGTGGACGACGGTGGTGGCGGACGAGGGGAGCAGGCCGCCGACGAACACCCACGTACCGGCGGACTGCATCTCGGTGGTCACCTGGGTCGTACGGGCCTGCTGCAGCCGCAGGTCCTCCTCGGACGGCCACGGCGCGCTTTCGTCGAACTGGACGGCGAGCAGGTACTGCTTCACGGCGAACTCCTCCGGCAGGGGGGCAGGCGGCCGGCTCGTGCCGGTCTCTCACCTTGGCTACGAACGGGCTCGACGCCATTCGACACCACCGCGGAAGAAAATCAGCAGACCTGCTCGCCACGAGCGATCCGGCCCTCGATCTCAGCCCGACAGCCGCTCGGGATTGAGCCGGACTCCGAGGGAGGCGAACAGCTCCAGCTGGTCGAAGTAGAACCGGTGGCTGATGATGAGGCCGTCGTCCATGTCGGCCGTGCTGCCCCCGCGTACCGCGATGCCCTGGCCGGTCGGGTCGAGCGTGCCGCCGTTGGGCATGAGGAACGGGCCGAGGTGGGTGCCGGTCAGCGTCCACTCGTGCAGGGTCACGTCATCGGTGGTGATCTTTCTCCAGACGGTGACCTGCGCGTCCGGGAATCCGGCGAAGATGTGCTCGTAGTAGGTGGCGATCTGATCGTGCCCCTCGGCCATGCCGCCCGGCGCCACGAAGACCGCCTGCGGGCTGTAGAGCCGCAGGATCCCGTCCATCGCGTGACCGTTGATGGCCTCGGTCAGCGCATCGCCGATCTGCCCGTCCTCTGACATCGCCCCTCCTTCATCCAGATACGCCCGACGCTACCGAGTCACCGGCGCCGACCCCGGTAGCCGGGCGGCAGACACGCTCGGCCGCTCAGGAGGTGAGGATGCCGATGCCGTCGCCGAGCAGTTTCAGCGGCCGCGGCGAGGGTCAGCGAGGCGTTCTTGACGTTGGCCGCCGACAGCGCGAGCCCGAGCCCGAGGACAGGCCCCTCCCGCGCCGCCGATCGCCAGCATGATGCCGCCGAGCGCGACGAGTCCGGCCACCCAGCCGAGGGCGAACAACAGCCCGTTGAGCCGTCCGCGTGGCGTGGCCAGGACGAGGATGACGGAGCCCTTCGGAGCCGATTGTCGCAGCAGGGCGGTTCCCCCAGATGGTGCCGCGCCGAGTCTCCTGCACCAAGCACCTGATCCACCTGCTCTCCCCGGAACAACTGCGGCAGCTCGCGGGCATCAGGGAAGTCCTGCTCGACCACCTGACCGAGCGGGACCGTGCCGGTGGTTGCTCGAAGCCTGACATCGCAGGTGGTGGCCTTTCGGAGGCGGGGGTGACCCGCGGACGATCTGATTGCTGGCCGCCAGGACCTGGGGCCTCGGCCGGGGCGGGGTAAGATCGGCTGGTGACGGTCCACGATCGCAGAGCCTTCATCATCGGAGGCACGGGGCAGATCGGCCGGGCCACCGCCGCCCGGCTCACCGCGGCCGGCTACGCGGTGACCCTCGGGCACCGCCGGCCCCGTCCGGACGCCGCAAAGCCGGGCGCCGCCGGGCTGGACGGGATCACGTCGGTCCAGGTCGACAGGGCCGACACCGAGGCGCTGCTCCGTGCCCTCGACGGCCACGACCTGGTCGTGGACACGGTCGCGTTCACCCCGCTCCACGGTGCGCAGCTCGCCCAGCTGGCCGGCCGCGTCGGCTCGCTGGTGGTCATCTCGTCGGGAGCCGTCTACCAGGCTCCCGGCCTGCCGGTGCCGATCCCGGAGACGTGGCCGACGATCGAGCGCGACACCCACGACTACCCGGCGGGGAAGGCCGCGCTGGAGCGCCGCCTGCTGGCGACGCCCGGCCTGCCGGTCAGCATCCTGCGGACAGGCGTGCTGCACGGCCCGTACGGCACCTCGCTCGATCACTGGTCGTTCATCAAGCGGGCGCTCGACAAGCGGCCGTACGTCGTGATCGCCCAGGACGGCCGGAGCCGGTTCCCCACCTCGGCGGTCGCGAACGTCGCCGAGCTGATCCATCTGTGCGCGCGGCGCCCGGGGGCCCGGGTCCTCAACGTCGCCGACGACCCGCTGACCGTCGCCGAGATCGGCGCCAGGATCTTCGCCGTCATGGGCCACGAGGCGGAGATCATCACCTTCGCGGGCCCGTCGCGTCCGGACGGCCTGGGGTTCAATCCGTGGAATGTGCCGGAGCCGATCGTGTTCAGCATGGACAAGGCCCGTGCCGAGCTCGGCTACCGCCCTGCCGTCCCCTACGACGACGCGCTGCGCCAGGTCATCGAATGGGCCGTCCCCGCCGTATCCGAGGCGGGCGGCCGCTGGCAGGAGGTCTTTCCCGATCTGATCGACCGCCACGGCCCCGACGTCTGGTTCCCCTACGCGGCCGAGGACGCCTACGTCGCCGGCGCTACCAGGTGACCGGCATCGCGTGCAGCCCGAAGAACGGCGCGTCGCCGGCGAAGGGCAGCTCGCCGAACTCGATCGCCAGGCGCAGCGTCGGGATCCGGGTCAGCAGCGTGCCGCACGCGACCTGCAGCTCGGCGCGGGCGAGGTTGCGGCCGATGCACTGGTGAATCCCGTGGCCGAAGGCGACGTGGGGGCGGGCGGGCCGGTGGATGTCGAAGTCGTCGGGGTTCTCGAACGCCCGTACATCACGATTGGCGGAGGCGGCCAGCACCGTCAGGCGGTCACCGGCGCGGATCCGTACGGAGCCGATCTCCAGGTCCTCGGCCGCGACCCGGTCGAAGCTGACCCAGTCCTGTACGGAGTGGAAGCGCAGCAGCTCCTCGATCGCACCCGCCAGCAGGCCCGGGCCGGCGCGCAGCGCGGCCAGCTGCGCCGGGTGCCGCAGCAGTGTGAGCATGCCTAAGGAGATCGTGTTCGCCGGGGAGTCGTAGCCCGCGAGCAGCAGGAGAAAACCGATGTTGATCAGCTCGTCCGTGGTCAGCTCGCCGGTGGGCAGGTGCCTGGCGGCCAGCCGCCGGATCATTCCCTCGTGCGGCGCACGCTCCGCGTCGCTGATGAGTTCGCGCAGATAGCCGCGAACGTCGCTGGACGCCTGCGCCGCCACACTCGGATCCATGCTCGTCACCGACAGCATCCGCAGCCGGGACTCGAAGAACGCGTGGTCGCCGGCCGGGATGCCGAACAACGCGCAGAGGACCCGCGACGGGACCCGGCGCGCGTACAGGGCGACGAGGTCGGCGGGCGGCCCGGCCTCCAGCAGCTCGTCGATCGCGGTGTCGGCGATGCGCTGGAGGTCCGGCCGCAGGGCCTCGATCGGACGGGCGCCGAGCTCCGAGATCAGCAACCGCCGGAACCGGCTGTGCTCCGGTGGATCCATGTCGACGAAGAAGCCGTCGTCGGGGCGGTCGTCGTCGGGCCCGCGAGGTCGTTCGGGGCGTCCGGTGTTCGAGCTGATCCTCGGGTCACTGAGGATCTGCCGCGCCTCGGCGTAGCGGGTGACCGCCCAGACCGGCGCCCCGTTGGGCAGGGCAGCGCGGACGACGGGCGCGGCGGCACGCATCCGCCGATATTCGTCCGGTGGCGCGAACGGGCAGGTCCGCGCCATCGGAAAGGTCGGAGTCGCAGGTACGTCGTGCTCGGCTGTGCTCATGGCGCTCCCTGTGCCGCTCGACCATGGAGCCGAGCGGCGTGGCAGGACTCGCTGATCATGCTAACAACCGCACTCGCGGATGGCGATCATCCGATGGCGGGCCTGCTCTCGGGAACGGGCGCCGCGTCCGGTCTCGGCGTGGCGAGCAGCTCCACCAGGTGATCCGCGATCGCGGAGATGGCGGGTTGCTGCCACAGCAAGGTCGCGGGGAGGCGGCGGCCGAAGCGCTTCTCCAGGCGCCGCCGGACCATGACGGTCATCACCGAGTCCAGCCCCTGCTCGACGAGGGGACGCCGGATCGCCAGGTCCTCGGGAGCCAGCCGCATCACGGCCGCGATCTCCGCGCGGACCTCGGGCAGGACCTTCTCCCGCAGATCCTCGGGCGCCAGGCCGGCGAACGACTCCGCGGGCTCCTGGAGGTCGTCCCCGGCCGGGACCGGCGCGTCGATCACCGGATAGCGGAGCCCCGTGAGGTGTCCCACCACCCGGCCGTCCGCCTCGGCCAGCAGCACCCGCACGGTGTCGGCGGCGGCCGGGTCCATGGCCGCGTCGATGATCACCGTCGAGGGCGGCGTGCCGGTCAGCACCACCTCGTCGATGTGCACGACCATGCGCAGCACCGGATCGCCGGGGAACACGCAGGGCGCCACCGACATCGCCGCGTCCAGCGCCGGCGCCCAGCTCCCCGGCTCCCCGGTACGGACCGTGGCCCGCAGCACGCCGTCCGCGCTCAGCAGCGTCCCGATCGTCCAGTCGAAGCCCGTCGAGGGCACCCCGACGGTGGCCAGCCGCTGGTGCACGAACCCGGGGTCGATCGGGGCGAGAGCGCCCTCGTCCGGCAGCACGTCGGGCTTCACCTGGCCAGGAGCGGCCACGTTCGCGGTGACGTGCACCAGCCAGGCGGGTTCGGGCTCGTCGGGGCCGGCCGGCGTACGGGCCGCGAGCCGTACCGCCGGCGGCTCGTGCACGACCTGGACCTGCCGGCGCTCCGCTGTCATCAGCGGATGCATCATCTCCACGCCGGTGAGCGTGACGTCCTCGTCCTCGACGGCGTGCAGGAACGTGTTGACCAGCACGGCGGCGGGCACGATCTCGACCCCGTTGAGCGCGTGGCTGCCCGGGTAGGGCCGGTTGGCGTCCTCCAGGCTGGTCCGCCACAGCCGGGCCCGGCTGCCCGCGAGACTGGTCCCGGCTCCGAGCAGGGTGTGGCCGTGCGGGTCGTGCCCCGGGTTGTCCTGTCCTGTGTAGACCTCGCGCCAGTGGCGGCGGTGCTGCCAGGCGTACGGCGGCAGGTCGGCCGGAGCCGCGGCCGGCTGCAGCCGGCTCCAGTCCACCTCGACGCCGTGACAGTGCGCCGTGCCGACCGCGACGAGGAAGGCCGGCGTCTCCGGCTGGTTCCTGCGCAGCGACGTGCCGACGAACACGTCCTCGAACCCGTTCTCCGAGAGCGTCTCGGTGACGGAGTGCGCGACCACGGGGTGCGGGGAGATCTCCAGGAACACGCGGTAGCCGTCCTGCGCGGCGGCCGTCGTCGCCGCGGCCAGGCGCACGGGCTCACGGAGGTTCGCCGCCCAGTACGCGCTGTCCAGGACGGGCGTCGACCGGGGATCGGCCAGCGCGGTCGTGTACATGGGGATGCGGGGCGCGCCGAACGAGAGATCGGCGGTGGCCACGGCCAGCTCGGCGGCCAGCGGATCCATCTGCGGGCTGTGGAAGGCGACGTCCGACGCCACCCGCCGCACCACGATGCCCTCGGCCGGCCACTCGTTCAGCACCGCCTCGACCGCGGCGACCTCGCCGGACAGCACGGTGGAGCCGGGCGCGGACGAGATCGCCGCCACCAGGTCGGTACGGCCGGCCAGCCTCTCGGCCGCCTCCTCGAAGGACAGGCCGGCCATCACCATGGCCCCCTTGCCCTCGGCCTGGCACAGCAGCCGGGAGCGGCGGCAGATCAGGCGGGCGCCGTCGGCGACGCTCATCGCGCCGGCCGTCACCGCCGCCGCGATCTCGCCGACGGAGTGGCCGATGACGGCCTTCGGAGCGACCCCGTACGCGTTCCAGAGCCTGGCGAGGCCCAGCTGCATCACGAAGATCATGGTCTGTACGCGGTCGATCGAGTCGAGGTCGCCGTCGGCCAGGACCTGCCGGGGCGAGAAGCCGATCTCCTCGGCGAAGATCGGCTCCACCTCGTCGACCACGGACGCGAACTCCGGCACGGCGAGCAGCTCCCGGCCCATCCCCCGCCACTGGCAGCCCTGCCCGGAGAAGACCCAGACCGGCCCGGGACCGAGCTCGGGCAGCACGTCGCCGGTGATGACGGACTCGGCCGGCACGTCGTCCGCGAGCCTGCGCAGGCCGGCCGTCAGCTCGTCCCTGTCCGCCCCGATCACGACGGCGCGGCGGGTCAGATGGGTGCGCCGGAGCGCCAGCGTGTGTCCCGCCGACGCCAGGTCGAGTCCTTCCCCGAGGTGATCGGCGAGGTTGCCCGCGTACTGACGCAACGCCTTCTCCGAGGCGGCCGACAGCGGGAACAGCTCCCCCGCCGCCCCGCCCCGAGGCGCCTCCTGAGCCGGAGGGGCCTGCTCCAGCACGATGTGCGCGACCGTGCCGCCGTACCCGAAGCTGGAGACGCCCGCCCGGCGGGGATGCTCGCGCTCCGGCCAGGCCGATCGTTCTGTCACCACGCGGAGGCCCGAGGCCTCCCACGCGATGGCCGGGTTCAGGGTGGTCAGCAGGCTCGGGGGGATCTCACCGCGGTCGAGGGCGAGCACCGCCTTGATGACGCCGGCGATGCCGGCGGCGCCTTCGAGGTGGCCGATGTTGGACTTGACCGAGCCGATGAGGCACGGGTCGCCGGAGGGCCGCCGCGTGCCGTACACGGAGGAGAGCGCCTCCGCTTCGAGCGGGTCGCCCAGCCGGGTCCCGGTGCCGTGCGCCTCGACGTAGTCGACGGTGGACGGCGCGACGCCCGCCAGCCGGCAGGCCCGGGCCATCACGTGGGCCTGGGCCTCCCCGCACGGCGCCATGATGCCGTTGGTGTGCCCGTCCTGGTTCACGGCGCTGCCGATGACGAGCGCGAGGATCCGGTCGCCGTCGCGCTGCGCGTCGGACAGCCGCTTGAGCACGACCACGCCACAGCCCTCGCCGCGCCCGTAGCCGTCGGCCGACGCGTCGAACGACTTGGACCGCCCGTCGGGGGCCAGGGCGCCGGCGGTGCCGAGCGTGAGGGTCTGGCCCGGGGTGATCAGCAGGTTGACGCCGCCGGCGAGGGCGACGTCGCTCTCGCCGAGCCGCAGGCTCTGCGCGGCCAGGTGCAGCGCGACCAGCGAGGCCGAGCAGGCGGTGTCGATCGCCATGCTGGGGCCGCGCAGGTCCAGGGAGTAGGAGATGCGGTTGGCGACGGCGCAGGTCGCAGCGCCGATCCCGGTCCACGCCTCGATCTGGGGCAGGTCCTCCAGCAGGCTGCCGCCGTAGTCGGCCGTGCAGACCCCGACGAACACCCCGGCGTCGGTGCCGGCCAGCTCGTGCGGCGGCAGGCCGGCGTGCTCCAGGGCCTCCCACGCGGTCTCCATCAGGATCCGCTGCTGCGGGTCCATCAGCTCGGCCTCCCGGGGCGACAGGCCGAAGAACTCCGCGTCGAAGCCCTCGATGTCGCTCAGGAAGCTGCCATGACGCACGGCGTCGCGCAGCGCGGCGGCGTACTCGGGGCTCCGGTTCTCATACCGGCGCCAGCGTTCGGCGGGCAGCGGCCGGGTCGTGTTCCGGCCGCCGCACAGCAGGTCCCAGAACGCGTCCGGTGAGTGAGCGTCGCCGGGAAGGCGGCATCCGATCCCGACCACCGCCACTGGTTCCACCCGGGCTCCGTGCGGACTATCGACCATCTGCGTTCGTTTCCCTTCGGTTCAAGCCCATTGAGGAGTGTCGATGATCTTGATCACGGCGCCGGAGACGGTCACTCCCGGCCCGGTGCCGAGCATCAGCAGGTGGTCGCCGGGGCCCAGCTGCCCGGTCATGAGCAGGTGGTCGAGGGAAAGCACCTGGTCGCTGGCCCCGCAGTGGCCGATGGTGCGGCCGTAACCCCAGGTCGAGCGGGACATGGGCAGGTCGAGCACGGCCATGCACCGCTGTTCGACGATCTCTTCCGAGTAGTTCATGAACGCCACCCGGGTGAGGTCGCCGGCCTCGATCCCGCTCTCGTCCAGCACGCGCTCGATGACCTCCATGAGCGCCCGCTGGATCTTGAACAGCGCCGCGGTGGCCTCGCCCTTGGGCATGACCTGCTGCCGGAACTGCTCGTTCCTGGCCGCGAAGCTCATCCGGCGCCCGACCGTGACGCCCGGCGGGAACAGGGGTTCGGTGCCCCGGTGCAGCTCCTCGGCCTCAGCCACCGTCGTCGTGCAGACCGACATCAGGCGGGCGAAACCGCCCTCCTTGGTGAGCACGAGCGCGCTGGCGGCGTCGCCGCCGATGTAGCCGGGGCCCATCCGCCACCGGTCCATCAGCGGGGTGCCGTAATTGTCGGAGGCGACCAGCAGGGCCGCCCGCTGCCCGGGTACGGAGTCCAGGTAGCCGGCCGCGAGCTCCAGGGCGATGAACATCCCGTTGCAGCCCTGCCGGATCTCGGTGGCCAGGACGTTCCCGCCGACGAGGTGGCGCTGCAGGTAGGAGTGCGGGGGCCAGCCGTCCGGCCCCTGGTGCCAGGTGGAGGCGTACAGGAGAAGCGCCAGGTCGGACGGCGCCCGCCCGCTGCGCTTGAGCGCGCTCTGCGCCGCGTGCAGGGCCATCTCCGGAGCCGGTTCTTCACCGGCCACCGCCGTCCCGGCCAGGTTGTGCAGCTCGGCCTCTTCGCCCGGGTACCAGCCCTTGGCGACGGCCTTCTCGACGCTGACGCGGGTCCGTGGGAGATAGGCTCCCACCCCGCTGATGTACGTGTCCGCCCACTGCATGACTCTGACCTGGCTCCGGCTAGACGGATTCGAGTTCTCTGACCATCGCCACGATGGTCACGACGTCCCTGAAATTCTCGGGGTCGAGCTTCGCGGCGGGGATCGCGACGCCGACGTCCTTCCGGAGGAAAGTCAGCAGCCGCGCCGTCCGCAGGGAGTCGAGGAGGCCCGACACGAGGAGCGGGGTCGTCTCGTCGACCGTGATGTCGTCGCCGTCCTGGACGAGGTTCTTCTGGATGAAGTCGATCAGGTTCTGGGTGATCTCGGTCATGCGCGTGCTTCTCTCGTGACGGGAGCGGGAGCGAGGATCTTGAAGGCCGCCGCGGCGACGGACGTTCCCGAGCCGAAGCCGACCATGAGCAGGTGATCTCCGGCTGTCAGCCCGCCGGTCGCGATCAGGTGCTCGAAGGCGATGAACTGGTCCACCGCGCCGCAGTGGCCGACGCGCCGCCCGTAGTCCCAGGTCGTCTGCTCCTCGTCGATGCCCAGCCAGGCCATCTGCCCGTCCAGGTCCTCCCGGCGGCCGTGCGGGAACGCCACCCGGGTGATGTCGGCCAGCCCGATCCCGGCCTCGTCCAGGGTCTGCTCGACCTGCTGCATCATCGTCTTCTGGATGGTCAGGTGGATCCCGGTTCCCTGCGCGTTGAGCAGCCGCTGGCGGAACTCCTCGTGCCGGTCCCCGAAGCTCAGGCCCCTGCCGACGGTGGCGTCCGGGGGGAACAGGGGGTAGGCGCCGTCGTTGACCGCGTCGGCCTCCGGGATCACCGTCGCGTTCACCGACAGGAGCTCGGCCATGCCGTATTCCTTGCCGAGGAGGAGCGCGGCGGCGGCGTCGCCGATCAGCGCCCCGGGGGTCATCCGCCAGCGGTCCACCAGGGGGGTGCCGTGGTTGTCGGAGGAGACGACCATGGCCGTCTCCCGTCCCGCGTCGGCCTGGAGGTAGCTCGCCGCCAGTTCGAGCGAGCTGATCATCCCGACGCAGCCGCTGCGGATCTCGAACGCGGGCACGTTCCCGCCGAGGAGGTGCTTCTGCAGGTAGTGCTGGGGCTGCCAGCCGTTCGGGCCCTGGTGCCAGACCGACGGGTAGAGCAGCAGGTCGAGATCGCGCGGGGAGGACTCACCCCAGCGGTCGTACGCGTCCAGGACCGCGAGCCGCGCCATCTCGGGCGCGGGCATGTCGCCGGCGACCGCCGCGCCGAGTTGCCGGAACTCTTCGGCCTCGGCGGCCGGGTACCAGCCCTCACGGACCGCCCGCTCGACGCTCACGCTGTCAGGCACATAGACGCCGAGGCTCCTGACGAACATGTTGGATGTACGCACACGTCCCCTAACTCAACTCATCGGCGATCCCGGACAACGGCCTTCAGCGGTGGAAGGCGGTTTTCCGATTTATTTCGGGTCACGGGATATCAAGCGGCTCCCGGCCGGCCGAGGAAACGACGTGGAATAGGCCGGTGAGCCGTCACGGGCAAGGATAGGGGCGGCCCGTCGGAGGAAGCAATATGAGCGTCCATAATCCGGGTCGGCGACATTCTGTGAGCAGAGTTCGACAGAACGTGTCGCGTTCCGGGAATGGGCCTTTCCGCTCCGTGCCGCGATTCCGAATGCAATTCCAGAATTCGGACGACAGAGAACGGCGCCGGGCCGTCGCCATTCAGCTCAGGCCCGGCGCGCGTCGTCTCAGGCGGGCACTCTCGTGCACACGGCGTTGTTGAGTTGGAACTGGGCGGGAATGCCGTTCGTCCCGGTTGCGGTCGCCGAGAAGCCGAGGCTCTGGCTCGAACCGGGGCCGATGTAGGAGTTGTGGCCGGCGTCGCGTGCGGTCACCTGGGTGCCGGTCTGGGTCACGGTGGCGTTCCAGGCGGTCGTGATCTGCTGGTTGCCCGTCCAGGTCCACGTCGTGGTCCAGCCCTGGATGGGGGTCGTGCCGGTGTTCTTGATGGTCACGCTGCCGTTGAAGGCGCCGTCCCAGACGCCGGTGGCGTAGGTGACCTCGCAGGAGGTGCCCAGCTTGAGCCCGCCGCGCAGGAAGGTCGCGAAGTTGGCCCAGGTGGGGTTCAGCGTGCCGGTGCCGACGGTCTCCCCGCAGTCGGTGGTGGTGGAGACGGTCTGCAGACCGTGGTGGACGGGGTCCATGACCTCGGTCAGGATGTGGTCCGCGCCGGGCACCGAGATGAACGTCGCGTCACCGCACTGAGCCTTGATCCTGTTGTAGAGCAGGACGCTCTGCCCGTGCGGCACCAGGAAGTCGGCCTGGCCGTGCAGGAACATCAGCGGCGGATCGTTGCTGTCGGCGTAGGTCATCGCGTTGGCCTGGGCCGCCTGGGCCGGGCAGGTCTGGATCGGGCAGCCGAGCAGGAGGGATTCCGGCGAGGCGGGAGAGTCGTGGTTCAGCCCGCCGGTCGGCAGGTTCTGCGCGTTCATCTGCAGGAAGTCGGTCGGGCTGAAGAAGGCGACGCCCGTCTGCACGGCGCTGGAGACGCCGGTCGTGCCGACGGTGCCCTCCAGCGCCGTCACGCCGCCGGACAGGGTGGCCATCTCCGTCAGCCACCCGCCCGAGGAGTTGCCCATGATCGCGAAGCGATTGGGGTCGAGCTGATACGTGGCGGCGTTCGCGCGCAGCCAGCGGATGGCCGCCTTGATGTCGTGCACCTGGGCCGGGAATATCGCCTGGGCGCTGGACCGGACGCTGACGCCGGCCACGGCGAAGCCCAGGGGGTTGAAGATGTTCGCGATCGCCTCCGCGCCGGCCTTGCCGTCGTCGCTCGTCCACGCCGAGCCGCTGTGCCAGATCAGCAGCGGGCGGGGCGTGATGCCGGTGGACGGTAAGCGAAGGTCGAGCAGGTGTCCCCTGCTGCCGGCCGGTTGTGCGGGGGCGTAAGCGATATCAGTGATCACCTGCGCGGCTTGGGCCGGTGGCGCGAAGGCCAGCGACACGCCGACGGAGGCCAGCATGGTCAGCACCATGCCGACGATCTTGGCCGTGCGGATCCGAGCTTGCATGGTACGACTCCGGTTTGGTCGGATGATCACCGCTTCCCGGCAGCCGTCCGTGTCTCCTCCGATGCCGGGGCAGCCGCGATCAGCGCGCCGACCGAAGCGCCTATGAGAACAACGTCGTGCTCGAGTGTCGCGGCTCACATCGATATGGGCGGTGCGACGATATGACACGTAAGTGACGATGGTCAAAGTTTTCTGTGTAACGTGCCAACCAACCAGGAAAAGCGGCATAAATCGTACTTTGGGGGCTCGCGAGGCCTTCCGGGGCCGCCATGTCCGGAATTGGACAGCGACCGAAACTCCGGAGAAACAGCAGAATCGGAAAGTGACGCCGACCTTACGCGCAGTAAACGACCGCAATGGCCGTCGCGAAAACGCCGATGAAACTTTCAAACCCCTGCGTCCGATCGGGAACTGACAATTTCCCTGGCGCGCAGTTAGTGATAATGTCCACCGTCATGATCTCCCCAGTCACAGGAGGACGAATGCGAAAGGTACGCGCTGTTCTCGCCTCGGCCGTCATGGTCCTCGGAGTGTCGATGACGATCGGCGCCACCCCGGCGACGGCGGCCGCGCAGCTGTCCGGCGTCTTCAAGGACTACTCGGAGTGCCAGCGGGTCGGGAACCTGGGCGTCGCCCAGGGCTGGTGGGACGACTATTCATGCGTGTGGGAGAGCCGGTACCGCTACTACTTCCTCTACGCGTGACCGCTTGAGACGCACGCGCCCCCGGCCCTGAAGGGTCCGCCCGGGGCGCGTGCGGCGTCGGCCCGGACGATCGCCCCGAACCGGGACGAAGGCCGGACCAGCAGGTCTGCGCAGCGTGGCATACTTCGTGGATGGCGCGGATCGTCTTCATCGGGGTCGGTGACGTGGAGTTGACGCGCCGCGTCCTGTCCGGCCTGGTGCTCGTCCCCGAGCTCCGCGGCGAGCTGGAGATCGTGCTGCACGACGACGATCCCGGTCGGCTCGCGACCGCCGAGACCCTCGTGCGCGCGATAGACGCCGAGGCCGGCTCCGCGGCGAAGATCCGCAGCACCTTCGAGCGGCGGCAGGCGCTGCGCGGCGCCGACTTCGTCATCAGCGACCTCGACGTGGGCGGGTTCGAGGCGACGCTGCGCGACTTCGAGATCCCCCACCGCTACGGCCTGCGCCAGACGATCGGCGACACCATCGGCATCGGCGGGGTGTTCCGCGGCCTGCGCACGATCCCCGTGCTGGTGAGCCTGGCGGCGGAGATGGCCGCCGAATGCCCGGACGCCTGGCTGCTGAGCTGCAGCGACCCGATGGCGATGACGGGCTGGGCGGTGCAGGAGGCCACGGGCCTGGAGCGCTTCGCCGGGCTGTGCCACGCGGTCTGCGACACCCACGCCTACCTGGCCGACCTCGTCGGGCGCGGCCAGGACGAGGTGACGTTCCTCAGCGCCGGGGTCAACCATCAGTCGTTCGTCCTGCGCTTCGAGGCCGGCGGCCGCTCGCTCTACCCCGAGCTCGACGCGGTGCTCGAGTCCGACGCGCAGCTGCGCAGGCACGTCCGGGTGGAGCTCTACCGGAAGTTCGGGCACTTCCCGACGATGTCGAGCGAGCACGCCGCCGAATACGTCCCCTGGATCATGCGGCACCCGGAGGAGACCGCCAGGCTGGGCGTCCCCGTCGAGGAATACCTGCGGCGCGTCGGCAAGAGCCTGCACCTGTACGAGGAGACCCGCCGCGCCCTGTCGGCCGGGCATTCGCTGCTCATCCGCTGGCAGCACCAGGAGCCGGCGGCGGCGATGATCCGCGCCCTGCTGATCGGCGAGGAGAAGGAGATCTACGTCAACGTGGCCAACCGCGGCCTGATCGGCAACCTGCCCGAGGGGTGCTGCGTGGAGGTGCCGGCGCTGGCGGGCGCCGGCGGGCTGCGCCCCCGCGCCGTGGGCGACCTGCCCGTCCAGCTCGCCGCGCTCAACCGCACATTCCTCAACGTGGTCGAGCTGACCGTCCGCGCGGTGCTCGACGGCGACCGCGGGCACGTCTACCACGCGGCGATGCTCGACCCGAACACGGCGGCCACCCTGACGCTGCCGCAGATCGAGGCGCTGTGCGACGAGCTGATCGAGGCGCACGGCGACCTGCTGCCCGCGGCGGTCCGGGCATGATGGAGTCGATGCCGACGGAGGTGCGGCGTGATCGCATGCTCGCGCTGCTGACCGAGCAGGAGTTCGCGCGGGTCGCGGAGCTGGCCGAGGCGTTCAGCGTGTCCAGCGTGACGGTCCGCGCCGACCTCGACGCGCTGGAGGAGCAGGGCAAGGTGCGGCGGGTGCGCGGCGGCGCGATGTCGGCCGCCCCCGCGCAGCACGTCGAGGCGTCGTTCGAGCTGTCGCTCGGCACGGCGGCGGTGGAGAAGTCGCTGATCGCGAAGGTCGCGGCGCGGCTGATCACCTCGGGCGAGAGCGTGCTGATGGGCGCGGGCACGACGACCACGTACGTGGCCAGGGAGCTGGTGGCGCGCCCCGAGCTGACCGACGTGACGGTGTTCACCAACGGGCTGCGCACGGCGCTGGAGCTGGAGCCCGCGATCCCCCGGCTCTCGGTCGTGGTGACGGGCGGCAGCCTGCGGCGGCAGCAGCATTCGCTGGTCGATCCGCTGGGCGGCAAGCTGCTGGAGGGCATCCGCGCCAACACCGTCATCCTGGGCTGCGGCGGCATCGACGCGATCGACGGGGTGACGAACGTGAGCCTGCCCGACGCGGAGATGAAGCAGCGCATGCTGCGATCCGCGACCAGGAAGATCCTGGTCGCGGACGCTTCGAAGCTGGGCGTGGTGGAGATGGCGCCGATCTGCGCGATCGGCGAGATCGACCTGCTGATCACGGGCGAGTCGGCCGACCCCGAGTGCGTGGGCTCCCTGCGCGGCAAGGGGCTGGAGGTCGAGATAGCCCGCTGAGCCGCGCACGGCTGCTAGAGGCGCAGGGCCTTCGGCAGCAGGTCGCCGTGCGCGCGGGTGAGGTCGTCCGCCAGGCGCCAGATCTCGTCGAGCGTGAGCGTGGCCGCCGTGTTGGGGTCGATCATCATGGCGTGCCTGACGTACTCGGGCCGTTCTTCGAGCGCGGCCCGCACGGTCAGCTCGTTCATGCTCATGTAGGTCCGGTTGAGCGCCGCGCACTGCGGGGGCAGCGCGCCGACGGCGGTGGGCCGCACGCCGGTGGCGTCCACCACACAGGGCACCTCCACGACGCCGCCCTGGGGCAGGTTCGAGATCAGCCCGTCGTTGACGACGTTGCCGTAGACGACGCGCGGCGTGCCGGTGACGATGCTGTGGATGATCTGCGGGGCGTACTCGTCGGTGCCGGCGATGTCGAGCTCGCCGCCGCCGCGCACGGTGTCGCGGGTCTGCCGGTACTCGCGCAGGTTGTCCTCGCTGATGCGCACGTACTCCCCCACCGGGATGCGCAGCCGCTCGATCTCGCTGTCGTGGTGCATGAGCCAGGGCACGTACTCGGCGGAGTGCTCGCTGGTCTCCGTCGGGTAGTAGCCGAGCCGGCGGAACATGTCCACCCGCACGCGCCGGCGCAGCTCGGGATCGTCCACGTCGAGGCGCGGGTAGAGGTCCTCGCCGTCGCGTTCGAAGCGCAGCACCCACGCCTGGTGGTTGACCCCGGCGGCGAGGTAGGTGACCTCCTCGTACGGCACCGACACCAGCTCCGCGAGCCCCCGCATCGTCCAGTACACCGAGTGGCAGAGCCCGACCACGTTCCTGACCTTGCCGGACAGGTACCAGACGTTCATCGCCATGGGGTTGGTGTAGTTGAGCAGCAGCGCGTCGGGGCAGACGCCGGCGATGTCGGCGGCCAGCGCGTCGAGCACGGGGAACGTGCGCAGCGCGCGGAAGATGCCGCCGACGCCGATGGTGTCGGCGATGGTCTGGCGCAGCCCGTACCGGGCGGGGATCTCGAAGTCGGTGACGGTGGCGTCGTGGCCGCCGACCTGGATCATGTTGATCACGAAGTCGGCGCCGTCGAGGGCCGCGCGCCGGTCGAGGTGGGCGGTGACGGTGGCCGCGTCGCCGGCGATGCGCCGGCAGACGGCCTCGGCGACCTGCAGGCGCTCGGGGTCGATGTCGTGCAGGGCCAGGTGCATGCCGTGCAGCTCGGGGAACTTCACGAGGTCGGCGAGCAGTCCCTGGGTGAAGACGACGCTTCCCGCCCCGACGAACACGATCTTCTTCATGAGATTGCTTCCTCCCAGGTGGGCTGCGCCGCGGTGCCCCCGGCGGCGCGGGTGGACAGGGTGCCGCAGGCCACGGCCACCTCTAGAGCGCGCCGCAGCGGCTCGCCGCGCAGGAGCGCCGCGAGCAGCCCGGCGTTGAAGCTGTCGCCCGCGCCGACGGCGTCGACCACGGCCGCGGGGCGCGCGGGCGCCGCGACGAGCTCGCCGTCGGCGAGGGAGAGCGCGCCGTGCTCGCCGCGCTTGACGACGGGCAGGGTGCCCATGGCCGCCAGCGCGCGGACGGCGTCCTCGATGCCGGGCACGCCGGAGATCGCGCGGGCCTCGGCCTCGTTGGGCAGCAGCACGTCGGTGACCGGCAGCACCTCGTCCAGCCCGGCCCACTTCCCTGCCGGGTCGTCGTTGGTGTCGAGCGAGGTGGACGCGCCCGCGGCGCGGGCGGAGCGGAAGAGTCCTGGCAGGCCGGCGGCCAGCAGCGGCTGCAGGAAGTACGACGAGACGTGCACGTGCGCGGCCCGCTCGACGAGCCCGAGCGAGACGTCGGCGGCCGTGAGCCGGTCGAGCGTGCCGGAGGCGGTGAGGATCGCCCGGTCGTCGCCGTCCACCAGGATCACGGTCATGGCCGTGGGGACGGCGGGGTCGACGACGCAGCCGGAGACGTCCACGCCGCCGGAGCGCAGGGCGTCCAGGACGAAGGCTCCCGCGGGATCGTCCCCCACGCGCCCGGCGAAAGCGGTGCGCAGGCCCAGGCGGGCGGCGCCGTACGCGGTGATCGCGCCGGAGCCGCCGAGCACCAGGCCCGCCGCGGGGACGAGCTGCTCACGCTGGCCGAACTCGGGTTGGCGAGGCGCCCCGGACACGATCACATCCGGGTTGGCGTCGCCGACGACAAGAAGGTCGAAGGTCGTTCTGGACACCACCGCACGGTCCCAGGAGTTGTGAAACGTTGTCAACCCTTGCGCTTTTTCGAAGGTATTGACAAGACTTCGAAAGTCATGATGATTGGCTCCAACATCCGGGAGGAGCATCCACGATGCGAAGAAGAACCGTGACAGCCCTGGTCGCGGCGATCATCCTGGCGGCCGCAGGCTGCGGGGGGTCACCCGCGGAGGGCCCCAAGACGGCGGACCCGCAGGCGAAGGTGAAGCTCACCTGGTGGACGGGTCAGACCGCCGACGTGCAGAAGATCCTGGAAGGGCTGGCGACCAAGTTCACGCAGGCCCATCCCAACGTCACCATCGAGGTGACGTCGGGAGCGTCCACCACCGACCAGTTGCTGCAGAAGCTCTCCGCGGGCTTCGCCAGCGGCGTCTATCCCGATATTTCGTACTCTTACGGTAGCTGGGCGTCTCAGCTCCAGGAATCCGGCAAGGCCCTGGACCTCACCGAGAAGGTGCGGGACGCCTCGGTCAAGTGGGAGGAGTTCCCCGCCTCCGCCCGCACCACGGCCACGCCAGCCGGGCAGGTGATCGGCTTCCCCGCGCTCGTGGACAACCTCGCGCTGCTCTACAACAAGTCGGTCTTCGACGCCAAGAAGGTGCCGTACCCGACCGACGACTGGTCCTGGGAGGACTTCAGGGCGGCGGCCAAGAAGCTGACCGACCCCGCCGAGAAGATCTACGGCACCGCGTACTCGGTGAGCGGGTCCGAGGACACGACCTGGCACCTGTGGCCGCTGTTGTGGCAGCGCGGCGGCTCCGTGCTCTCCCCCGACCAGAAGAAGGCGGCCTTCAACTCCCAGCAGGGCGTGGACGCGCTGGAGTTCCTGCGGGCGATGGCCGTGGACGACAAGAGCATGTACCTCGACCAGACCGACGAGCGGTACGGCCCGCTGTTCGAGGACGGCCGGATCGGCATGATCATCTCCGGTCCGTGGGAGCTGTACAACCTGGGCCAGAAGAAGACCAAATACGGCGTGGCCTACCTGCCGGGCACCAACGGCGACCACCAGACCGTCTCCGGCCCCGACCTGTGGACCCTGTTCGACAACGACGACGCCAACCGCGCCTACTGGTCGTTCGAGCTGATCAAGTGGCTCACCTCCGCCGAGGGCGACGCCCAGTGGAACCTCGTCACGGGCAACCTGCCCCTGCGCACCTCCGAGACCGCGTTGCCGGCCTACAAGGAGTACATCAAGACCTACCCGGGCGTGGAGAAGCTGGTCGCCAACCTGGCGAACGCCAAGCAGGCCAGGCCCACGGTCACGGGATACGTCGAGCTGTCCAGGTTCGTCGGTGAGGCCATCTCCAAGACCCTGCAGGGCGCGGCCACGCCGAAGGACGCCCTGGACCAGGCGGCGGCCAAGTCCGCGACGGCGCTGGCCGGAGGCTGAGGATGCCGCTGCTGCTCGCCGGCCGGCACGCCGGAGCCCCCAGTCGCGGGACGCGGTGGCTCAGCCGCAACCTGACCGGCTGGGGGTTCGCCGGCCCCGCCACGCTGCTCGTCATCGGCCTGTCGATCTTCCCGGCGGTGTGGGCGTTCCTCATCTCGCGCCAGAAGTGGAACGGCATCGCCCCCGCCAAGCCGATCGGCTGGACGAACTACGAGGTCATGGCGCAGGACCCGGACCTGTTCGCGGCGGCCGGCCACACGCTGATCTTCACGGTCCTGTTCGTGCCGTCGTCGATCCTCCTCGGGATGCTCATCGCGGTCGCGCTCAACCGCCCGATCCGGCTGGTCGGCTTCTATCGCACGTGCATCTTCATCCCGTTCGTGGCCTCGGCGGCGGCGACCGGCATCCTGGCCAGCTTCGTCTTCAATCCCCAGTACGGCGCGGCCAACAGCGTGCTGCGCGTTCTCGGCCTGCCGCAGCAGCAGTTCCTGGAGAGCCAGTCGCAGGCGCTCACGGTGATCTGCCTGATCGCGCTGTGGGGACAGGTCGGCTTCACCGTGGTGGTGTACCTGGCCGCGCTGCAGGACATCCCCAAGGATGTCGTCGAGGCGGCCAGGATGGACGGCGCCAACCGCTGGCAGGTCTTCCGGAACGTCACCCTGCCCGCCCTGGGCCCGGTCACGGTGTTCACCGCCATCTGGCAGACGATCACCGCGCTCCAGCTCTTCGACCTGGTCTTCACCACGACCAGGGGCGGCCCGCTGGGCGCGACCCAGACCATCGTCTACTACGTCTACGCCCAGGCCTTCCAGCTCACCAGGTTCGGCTACGGCTCGGCCGTGGCGTACGGGCTGTTCGCCGTGACCATGCTCATCACCGTCGGGATGATCCTGTACTCCCGGCGCAGCAAGATCGAGGCCTTCTGATGCGACGCCTGCCCTTCAGCCCGTGGCATCTGCTGCTGATGCCGGTGGCCCTGCTGTTCGCGCTGCCTCTCGTGCAGATGGTGCTGACCGCCTTCATGCCGGACAGCGACATCAACCGCTTCCCGCCGCGCTTCATCCCGAGCCGGCTGCAGCTCGACGGCTTCACCGGCCTGTTCACCCAGTCGCCGGCACTGCACTGGCTGCTCAACACGGTGATCGTGGCGGCGGTCGCGGTCGTCTCGCACCTCATCCTGTGCTCCATGGCCGGGTACGGCTTCGCACGGCTGAAGTTCTTCGGCAAGAGCGCCGGGTTCATGGTGATCCTCGCGACCATCATGATCCCGACTCAGCTGCTGATGATCCCGACGTACATCATGTTCAGCCGGCTCGGCCTGATCGACACGCTGGCGGCGGCGTTCGTGCCCTGGCTGGCCTCGGCGTTCGGGATCTTCCTCATGCGGCAGTTCTTCCTGTCGCTGCCCGCCGAGCTGGAGGACGCGGCCCGCATCGACGGCTGCAACACCTTCGGGGTGTTCTGGCGCGTGGTGCTGCCGCTGGCCCGCCCGGCGCTGGCCACGCTGACCGTGTTCACCCTGCTCGGCTCGTGGAACGACCTGATCTGGCCGCTGGTCGCGATCAGCGACGAGAACGTCTACACGATCCAGCTCGGCCTGGCCAACTTCCAGGGCACCCGGCACACGCAGTGGTCGCTGCTGATGGCGGGCAACGTGGTGGCGACGATGCCGCTCATCATCGCCTTCGTCGCGGCGCAGCGGCAGTTCGTCGCGACGATGACGTTCAGTGGTCTCAAGGGGTGAGGCGTAACGCGAGCGGGGCGAAGTCGTGCCCGGCCCACAGCTCACGGGAGATCTCCTCCGGATACGCCCTGATGCCGGGCTCGGTGTCGATGACCCAGGTGAACCTGTCACCCGGCTCGTACGCCGGCCAGCCCGGATCCCCGGTGGTGGCGAAGGCGATCCAGGCGGCGCGCACCCGGGCCGACAGCTCGGCGGCGGCCGGCGGCGGATCCTGGCCGATCAGCAGCCCCGCCGCCCCTCCATCCGTCAGGTTGCCGAACGTCAGCGGCAGGCCGAGCCCGTGGCAGGCGCCGAGAGCATCGCCACCCATGCCGGGGGCCGGCCAGGTCAGCTCGTACAGGTGCGCCCGGCCGCCGTGCCGGTGCAGCTCCTCGGCCAGCCGGACGGACGGCATCCGGAACAACCAGTCGGAGTGCACCAGCTCGTACAGCCGCTCGTCACCGGCTTCCGGGTAGGCGGCCCGGTAGGCCTCCGGATCCGGGGCCAGCTCCCGCAGCGCGGCGGCCGCCCGCTCGGCGGTGATCTGGCCGATGTCGCCCTGGAGGGCGAGGAACAGCCGATATTCGTCGCGGGTGTGCCCCGCGATCAGGTCCACGTCGGGCGCGGCCCCGTCCGCCAGTGACCGCCACGGCGTGTCGGCCAGCACCTCGCCGTCCACGACCGGCGCGAACGGCGTCCGGATGTACGCCGCCCGGTCCCACTGCGGGTGGCCGTCCATCTTGTCCGCCACCGCGTCCCCGGCGTCGATCAGCCGCTCCGGCGACAGGCGGGCGAGCTCGTCCGCGCGCGGGGGCACGCCCAGCTCGCCGGCCACGGCGGTGGCGATGTCGGCGGCCAGCTCGGCGGAGTAGAACAGGCCCGGCACGCTCTGCACGATCGCCCTGCGGAACAGGCCGGCGGCCTGGGGCATCGTCATCAGCGCCGCGATGCTCCCGGCTCCCGCGGACTCCCCGAAGACGGTGACCCGGCCCGGATCTCCGCCGAAAGCCGCGATGTTGTCGCGCACCCAGCGGAGGGCGGCCACCTGGTCCAGCAGGCCGCGGTTGGCCGGCGCCCCGTGGAAGTGCCCGAAGCCCTCGGCGGAGAGGCGGT
This sequence comes from Nonomuraea rosea, assembly GCF_039539705.1. Taxonomy (NCBI): domain Bacteria; kingdom Bacillati; phylum Actinomycetota; class Actinomycetes; order Streptosporangiales; family Streptosporangiaceae; genus Nonomuraea; species Nonomuraea rosea. The sequence goes on from NZ_BAABDQ010000050.1 coordinate 102,499, forward strand.
AGTTGAAGGTGACCACGACGACGCCGTCGCGGGCGAGCACGCGGCCGTCGAAGAGCGGGTCGCCGGACCGCCCGTACATGTAGCCGCCGCCGTAGATCCACACCATCACCGGCAGCCGGGCGGCGCCCAGGTCGGGGGACCAGACATTGGCCGTCAGCCAGTCACCGTCCGCGTCGTCCGCCCAGGACGAGCCCAGCAACCTGGACTGCGGCGGCGGCGGACCGAACGCGACGGCCTCGCGCACCCCGTCCCACGGCTCGGCCGGCGCCGGTGCGGCCAGTCGCAGGGCGCCCACCGGCGGGCTCGCGAACGGCACGCCACGGAAGACGGACACGCCGTCCTCCGTCCGCCCGCGCAGCGTTCCCGTGATCACCCGGACCTCAGGGTCGGCGGATCCGATGGCGCTCATGGCACGCTCCTCTTCCGGGGGCGCCGGCTGCCACAGCCAGGCTCGGCCATCTTCGCCCGAACCACGGGCTCACCGCACCTCGTTATCGGGCGGTCCATCCGGGGGTCATGAGCGCGGCCTGTGCCTGGGGAAGGTCGATGAACGTGTCCTTGCGTTCGACCAGCCCGTCCGCATCCAGGGTGACGACGTCCAGGCAGTCGAAGCGGATCGGCCGCCGATGGCCGTCCTGGCCGGTCAGAACGGCGGTGAGAGCCCAGTCGAGAACCCAGTGGCGGTCGCCGACGATCACCCGGTACGTCTCGAACCCCAGGTCCGGCCACTGCTCGAACAGGGCGGCGAAGGTGTCGCGCACCGCCGTCCTGCCGTGGACCGGCCGCTCGCCGTTGTGCAGCCAGAACTGGCTTCCTGGCGAGTGCAGGGCGACGATCGCGGCCACGTCGCGGGTGGCGAACGTGGCGGCATAGGTGTCGAACAGGTCCCTGGTGGTGGGGGGCATGGTGTTCCTTCCGATCGGCCGATCACTGGACGCTGTAGACGCGGTAGTTGACGTGGTGAAGGGACAGCTCGTTGATCGCGATGGCGACGGTGGAGTTCAGCCACGCGTAGCCGGCCGCGCCGGTCTCGAACAGCGGCGCGGTCCGTGCGTGCATCTCGTCCCAGCCGATGGTCTGGCCGGCCAGCAGCCGGTCGATCGCCGCGTCCGACAGCGCGGCGCGGCCGGTGACGGTGACGAACACCAGCTCCCCGTCATGGGTACGGATCGTCGCCCGGACGTCGAGGCGCGCGACGCGGTCGGAGCCGATGACGATCCAGTCGCCTCCGCCGGGCAGGAACTCGCCGCGCAGCCGCGGGCCCTCGACGGTCCCGTGGCGGACGACGGCGATCATTCGCGTGCCCAGCGGGGTGGACAGGGTCTGCATCGCCTGGAAGGTGATGGCGAAGTCGCACAGGTGCTCGATCGCCAGTGCGGTGGTGGCTGGGTCGGTGTCGACGAGAGTCACGCGGTCCTCCCGGGCCGGTTGGGGGAAGCAGGCTCCACCTTCGAGCTCGTACTTGGAAAAGTCAAGTGAGCAATCTGGATTCCAGACTGACAGCTTGGGTTTCACGACCTGTGGGATAGGCTGCGGGTCATGACATCGCGGTCGTACGGCCATTACTGCGCGGTGGCCAAGGCACTCGACCTGGTCGGCGAACGCTGGTCCCTGCTGGTCGTCCGAGAGCTGCTCAACGGGCCGAAACGCTACGTCGACCTGCTCGCCGGGCTCGCGGGCATCTCCACCGACATGCTCGCCACCCGCCTGAAGGCCCTGGAGGACGCCGCGATCATCAGCCGGCGCACCCTCCCGGCGCCCGCCGCGTCAAAGGTGTACGAGCTGACGCCGCTCGGCCGGGACCTGCAACCGGCGGTGACCGAGCTCGCCCGGTTCGGCCTGCGCCTGCTGAGCGACCAGGGCGACGACGCCTTCGAGATCCACTGGATCACGCCGTCCCTGCAGGCGATGTTCCGGCCGGAGCGGGCCCAGGGCGTGTCCCTCACCGTCGAGTTCGCCGTGGACACCGGCGCCTTGCACGGCCGCATCGCCGACGGAGCCCTGCGCACCTTCCCCGGCCACGCCGACGATCCCGATGTCGTCCTCACCTTCGCCGACGCCGCGACACTCGCCGAGATCGGGCGCGATCCCGCCGCGGCGCTCATCGCGATCTCCACGGGCCGCCTCCACGTACAGGGAGGACCCGACGCCGTCCAGACCGCCGGCGAGCTCTTCGGGCTCACCGAACGGGCCGGCCCTCGGGCGTCATGCTCGGGACGGGTTTCCTGAGCGCCGCCGCCGCGATCGCCCAGCTCCTGGCCGTGCGCGGCGTCGTTCGCCGGGACGCGGTCCTTGGCTTCTCCCCCGGAGCCCATGGCTCCTCCTGCTCCCGTCGGCGTTTCTCCTGGCCTTCGCCGCGGCCAACCTCGTGTCAGACCGGATCGCCCGCGCCACAGCCCCACCCGGGTCCTTCTGGGAGGCCGACCACGCGCTCGGCGTCATGTGGCAGGTGTGCGCCTTCGCCGGCATACCCGCCGCAGGTCTGGCCCTGCACGGGATCCTCCTGCGCAGGCACGGCGTCCGCCCGCGCTCCCTGCTGATCATCGGCGTCTTCACGGTCGTCTTCCTGCTGGCGCTGCTCCTGGTGGCGTGGGGCAACCTGGTGATGTACATGGACGAGCAGTCGGGCTTCTCCGAGCATCTCCCCGGCTGGCGGGAGGAGGTCACCACCGGCATCCTCGGCGCCGCCGCCCTCATCCAGCTCGCCGCCCTCCCGCTGCTGGCCCGGCGGGGGGCAGGCGCGGGGCTCCGGGATCCCTCGGAGGAACCGTCGCGTCCAGTGCCGCGGGCACTGGACACCGGCCGGCGCATCGTCTCCGCCTTGCCCGGCACCCGGGTCGACGTCGAGCAGGGCCGTACGGCTGTGCTCGTGGCCATCCGATAGGAGAGGTTCCGATGAACGAACAGCGCAAGGACATCCTCGGCATGCTGGCCGAAGGCAAGATCACCGCAGAGGAGGCCGATCAGCTCATCGCCGCCCTCGACCAGGACCGGCCGTCGCCCGCGCCGAGTCCCGGCGCCCGGCCGAAGGGCAGGGCGAGATACCTGCGGGTGGTGGTGGAAACCCTGGACGCCGGCGAGCCGGGGCGGATCAACGTGCGGATCCCCCTGCAGCTGCTGCGGGCCGGCGTCCAGCTGGCGGCCCTCATCCCGCCGCAGGCACTGGATCGGGCCAACGCCGAGCTGGCCAAGTCGGGCGTGCCGCTCGACCTGACGCAGCTCAAGCCCGAACAACTTGAGGCGCTCGTGGAGCACCTCGACGAGCTGACCCTGGAGGTCGAGCAGCCCGACGCCCAGGTGCGTGTCTTCTGCGAGTAGCCGCCGCCCGAGGCCGCGCCCCCCAGCGAGAGCGCGGCTGAATCTCCGATCTGAAGGCTGAAGCCGCCCATCGGCGGAGGGCCACTCGGATGAGTGGCCACGTGCGCCCGCCGGAGATGCCGATCGCCGGCCATGCGCTGCCCGTTCAAGCCGAGCACCACCTCTCTCGACTGCTTCCCGCCACGTGTCAGCGGCCGCGTCAGGACGGCGACGGCCCGGTATCAGCGCGGTCGGCGATGGTGGACCCCATGAACGGTTGAGCACCCCAGAGAACCCGTTCTTACCCCCGCTTGCGCCTCAGCTATTCAGCGATACTATGTACCGGTAGTCAATAACACTACCTACGAGAGATCAGGTATCCAGATGACAGCCCACCAGCTCCAGCGGCCTGCGATCCGCGTGCAGGGCCTGGAGAAGTCGTACAAGAACCTGCACGTGCTGCGCGGCGTGGACTTCGCCGTGGCGCCCGGCAGCATCTTCGCCCTGCTCGGCTCCAACGGAGCCGGCAAGACCACCGTCGTGAAAATCCTGTCCACGCTGCTCAAGGCCGACGCGGGTACGGCCGGCGTGCACGGCTTCGACGTCACCACCCAACCGGCGGACGTACGCGAGTCGATCAGCCTCACCGGGCAGTTCGCCGCCGTCGACGAGATCCTCACCGGCCGGGAGAACCTCGTGCTGGTCG
>NZ_BAABDQ010000051.1:0-100815 GCF_039539705.1 Nonomuraea rosea
AGCGGCAAGTACGAGAACCAGATCCTGCCTTCCGGCATGTCGGCGGGCACGCCCCAAGAAGCCCTCGACTGCGCCTGCGGTCTCTACCTCAGCCACTGACCCCGAAGGACTTACGGGCAGGACCACTAAGTCCCGCAGTCCCCTGAGTCGCGGATGTCCGACGCGGACCGCGAGCGCCTTGCCGCCCGTCTCCATGCGGCCGTCGGCGAAGGGCGGCTGACGCTGGAGGAGTTCGAGCAGCGGTTGAGCGGGGTTCTCGGTGCGCGGACGTTCGGCGAGGTGGAGCCGTACGTGGCCGATCTGCCCGGCGGGCCGGTGACGGCGCACGCGGCCGAACGTACCGAGTTGCGCACCGTAGCCTCTTCGCTGAAGCGGCACGGTCACTGGGTGGTGCCGCGGGTGCTGCGGGTGTCGGCCAAGGTCGGGTCGGTGAAGCTGGATTTCACCGATGCCGTCATCCCCCACCAGGTCGTGGAGATCGAGCTGGATGTCTACGCGGGCTCCACGACGATCGTGCTGCCGCCCGGCTCCTCGGTGAACATCGACGACGTCGAGCTGATCGCCAGCCCGGCCGGGGTGAAGGACGTCGCGACGTCGCCGGGGTATGGGCGACATTTCGTGGTACGAGGGAAGCAGCGGGCCGGGCGGTTGCTGGTACGGCAGCAGCGGCGGTTCTGGAAATGGCGGTGGTGAGCCCGCGATGAATGTGATCGGATGGCTGCTCGACTCCGACCCCGCCCTGCGCTGGCAGGTCCTGCGCGATCTGACGGACGCCGCGCCCGGCGAGGTGGCGGCTGAGCGAGCACGCGTGGAGCATGAGGGCTGGGGCGCTCGTCTGCTGGCGCTCCAGGGTGCCGACGGGTTGTGGGACGGCGGTGCCTGCTTCCCGGCGTCGTACACCGGCGACGAGCCTGGGCAGCCCTGGACGGCGACGATGCACACCCTGCAGACCTTGCAGATCTTCGGGCTCGACCCGGCGTCAGAGGCGGCGCGCCGCGCGGTCGCGCTCGTCGCCGAGCACGGGCGATGGGAGCACGAGGGGCAGCGGTACTTCGACGGCGAGGTCGAGCCGTGCATCAACGGCAGGACGATCGAGGCCGGCGCCTACTTCGGGATGGACGTCTCGGCGATCGTGCAGCGGGTCCTCGGCGAGCGGCTCACCGACGGCGGATGGAACTGCGAGGTCGAGAACGGGTCCGTGCGCTCCTCGTTCCACACGACGATCAATGTGCTGGACGGGCTGCTCGAATTCGAGCGCGCGACCGGCGGGTCCGACGCGGTGCGCCAGGCGCGACGCGGCGGGGAGGAGTACCTGCTCGAACGCGGTCTGTTCCGGCGCAAGAGCACGGGTGAGGTCGCCGATCCGGCGTATCTCGGCTTCGCCTTCCCGTACTACTGGCACCACGACGTGCTGCGCGCGCTCGACTACTTCAGGCGGTCGGGGGCCGAACCGGATCCCCGGGTGACGGAGGCCGTGGAGGTCGTCCGCTCGAAGCGGCAGCCGGACGGTCGCTGGTTGCTCGACCGCGTCCACCCGGGTCGCGTCCACTTCGCCGTTGAGGAGGCGGGCGTGGGGAGGCCGAGCCGCTGGAACACCCTGCGCGCGCTCCGAGTGCTCGACTGGTCGAAAGGCTGACCCCCTGCAGGGGTTACGGGCGGGGGGCGAGGGCGGCCGTGCGGTGCTTGAGCGCCAGTTGCGCGGCCCGCCCCTGGATGTCGTAGGACTCGTGGGCGAATGCCGTGGCCGGCGTGGGCGCCAGGTCGTCGGCCACCGCGAGCGAGTCGCGTACGAGCTGGTTGAGCCAAGTCAGCAGCGCACGCTGACCGTGACTTCGCCGCTGTAGGTCTCGCGGGTGTTGACAATCGGTGGCGGCAGTTGCCCGGCCGCTGCTCGCATCCCGTTCATGCCGTCAAGGAAGGCTTGCTGTGAGGTCCAGTGCTGGGTCACGACGACTGTCTCCTGGTCTGGGGCCATCACGTCGAACGAGACGAAGCCACTCTGTGGGCGCAGCATCGCTCCGGTTGCCGATACTCCCTTTGGGAAACCGATATGTACGCTCACCCAGCGCCACACCGACCTGAAGAACGAGTTCTACGAACTGGTCAAGGCACGCGGCGCGACCCCAAACGTCGAGGTCCGACTCCGCGCCGAGATCGCGAAGCTGAAGAAGACGATCGCGAACAAGAACAAGGAGCTCAAGCAGGTCAGGGAGGATGTTCCCGCGCTGGTCCGGGCCGTCCACCAGCTCACGCTGGAGAATCAGGAACTGCGAGCGCAGCTGGACCTGCCCGAACTCAACGTCACCCCGCTGCGCCGTCGGCGCTGAGAGGGGGCAGGGCGTCGGTCATGATCGCGGCCGGCACCGGCTGCCGATGGTCACGATTCGGCACCGGGATGGGCCCTGATGCATTCCGCGGATGCTGGACGGCGGCGATCATGTCGGTGTGAGCCGACGTCCCATCCACTGGTGGAATCCGGCCGCGCTGCTGGCCATCGTCGCGCTGGTCGCGACGGTGGTGTTGGTGGGGCGCGCTCTGGACCGGACCGACAAGGTCAATGTGGCTGATCTGGCCGCGGTCGCGATCGCCGCAGCGGTCGCCGCGGCCGCCGTCGTGACCTGGGCCAGGCGCCGCAACACCGCCGCCGGCCATCCCGCCGACGTGACACAAGCCCTCGATGTGCTGGCCGATCTGGTGCGCCGCCAATGGCAGGACGAGGCCCGCAACCGGCTGCTCGACGACCCCGAACCCATCCCGGTCCGCTGGAACCTCACCGCCAACGAGGCGGTGATGAGCACCCCTCGGCTGATCAGCGCCGCGACCGCATTCACCTTCACCGGCCGCAGCGACGACATCGCCACCCTCGCGCGCGACTTTCGCACCCTGACCCGGCGGCGGCTGATCATCACCGGCGGCGCGGGCATGGGCAAGACCACCTTGGCGATCCAGCTGCTGCTGCAGTTGCTGTCCACCCGCGCGACCGACCAGACCAGCGCCTCCGAAGGCGAGATCGTGCCGGTGCCGGTGCTGCTGCCGGTCTCCGGCTGGGACACCGACGCCCATCCCCGCCTGCAGGACTGGCTCGCCGTCCGCCTGACCACCGACTACCCGGCGCTGGCCGCCCCGCAGCTCGGCGCCGGCGCCGCCGCCGCGCTCGCCGAACGCGGCCACATCCTGCCCGTTCTGGACGGCCTGGACGAAATCCCCGCACCCACGCGCGCCCAGGTGATCGCCGCGCTCAACGCCTCGCTGACCGCCCGCGACCAGCTCATCCTCACCAGCCGCCGCGCCGAGTTCGCCACCGCCGTCCACGAGGCCGGCCGGCCGCTGACCGCAGCGGCGGTCATCGTCCCCAAGCCCCTCACCCCGCAGGCCGCTGCGGACTACCTGACCGCCTGCCTCCCCGCCTCCCCGACCGAGGCCTGGACCCACACTCTGGCCGCACTGCGCTCCCGCACCGCCCCCGGCCTGACCCAGCTCGCCGCCACCCCGCTGGGCCTGTGGCTGATCCGCACCGTCTACGTCACCCCCGGCACCGACCCCGCCCCCCTGACCGGCCCTCTCGGTGCCGACGCCGACGCGTTGCGCACTCACCTGCTGGACCACGTCATCCCCGCTGTGATCGCCGCCCGTCCGCCCAGCACCGACCCCGCCGACCACTTCCGGCCCCGCCACCGGCTCGACTCCGACGCCACCCGCCGCTACCTGACCTACCTGGCTCGTGCCTTCCCCCCGGCCACCACCCGCGACATCACCTGGTGGCACATCGCCCGCACCACCTCCCACATCCGGCCGGCAATCGGGGTGACGGTCGGGCTCACGTTCGGGCTCACGGCCGTGCTCACGCCCATGATCTGGGTCGGAGCAGTCATCAGCGGGACCTGGCCCGGGCTCCTGATCGGATTGGCGTTCGGGCTCGTACGCGCCACAGCTTGGGTTAACGAAACACCGGGCTTCGCCAACCTGCGCCTGCGCGGACGAACATTTCGTTCCTTCCGGTTCGACACAGCCGCCCTCGCGTTCAGACTCGTGGCCGGGCTCGTGGTCGGGTTCGCGTTCGTGCCCATGCTCGTGCTCATGACCGGGCTCAACCCCGCGGATAGGCTGACGCTCGAGCTCTGGCTCTACATCTGGCTCGGGATCATCCTGGCGCCCAGGCTCATCACCCGGGCGGAACAACCCACCCTCGAATCAACCAGCACACCCCGCTCCAGCCGGCGAGCCCACCGAACGCTCACCCTGCTGCGCACGATCGTGCCCGGGCTCGCGTTCGGGCTCGCGTTCGGGCTCGCGTTCGGGCTCGATACCTGGCTCGCGTTCGGGCTCATGACCGGGCTCGCGTTCGGGTTCGCGGTTGGCCCGATGGCCGGGCTCGTGATGGGCAACCACCATGCATGGCTGGTCTGCACTATCGCGGTGACCCAGCTGGCCCTTAAACGTCAGCTTCCCTGGCGGGTTATGGACTTCCTTGACGACGCCCACCGCCTGGGGCTGCTGCGTGCCGTCGGCCCGGTCTATCAGTTCCGCCATGCGGCCCTGCACGACCACCTCGCCGCCGCCAGCGCCTCTGATGAGCCTCGCGGTCTCGGACGCTGAAAGACAGCTTCTGCGCCCGTTTCCGGCGTCATGGTGCTCCGGCCTACATCGTCGGGCATCTGCAGGAAGTTCAACACGCTGACTTGGCAGGGAGCATCATCGAGACCGGAACCAGCTCCTACCGCATGGCCCACGGCCGAGCCAAGACACAGACCGGCGACACAGCCTGACCATTGGCTATCTATCCATGACCCATAACCTCGTCACGCCGTTCCGTCAGAGAGATCGCCAACAGCCTGGGCGTGGCGCATAACATCGCGGCCAGGTACGTGGCGGCCGGAGCGCCGTGATAGACAACCGAGGTGCAAAACATCTTGGAGTTCCCCGAGGTCCTGCGGCTGATCGAAGACCGCTCGGCGGCGTTCCGCGCCGCGATCGCGTCCGCCCCCGACCTTGACGTCCAGGTCCCGACCTGCCCGGACTGGACGCTGCGCGAACTGGCGCAGCACCTCGGCGACGGCCGCCGCCGCCAGGCCGCCATCGTCGCGGCGGGCCCGGGCGCTGAGCCCCCGGCGAAGACGGACCCGAAGGGCGCCCCGACCGCGCCCCGCGATCACGAAGCCCTGGACGCCTGGCTCGCCGAGTCGACCGAGCTCATGCTCGACGCGATGCGCGGGGCCGGCCCGGACCGCGGCTGCTGGACCTGGTGGGGTCGCTCGCAGGCCCCGCAGACCAGCGGAGCCGTGGCCCGGCACCAGATCCAGGAGATCGCCGTCCACACCTACGACGCCCAGCTCACCCAGGGGGCCGCACAGCCGCTGCCGGCGGACGTCGCGGTCGAGGGGGTCAACGAGTTCCTGACGACCGTCGCGGCGACGACCGTCTCCTGGCCGTTCAAGCCGGCGACCATCGACCTGCACACGACCGAGGGCCGCTCCTGGCGCCTGACCCTCAACGCCGACGGCGTCCGCTGCGACGACCTCGCCGCCGACGCGGAGCCGGGCGACATGGCGATGCGAGGCGCAGCGAGCGAACTGGTCCTCTACTTCTACGAGCGCGGCCCGCTCGACGGTCTGGAGACCAGCGGCGACACCGAGCCGATGGAGCAGCTCGCAGACTGGGACCCGAACGCGTAAAACGCGCACTTGTGACGCGTCATGGAACAGATTATGCGGACGGACGGACGACGTCGGGTGGCTCAATTCCGTGATCGTTGCCTGGCTCAATTAAACGAGCGCTGATAGCCAAGCGCCCCGACACGACCGCTGACGATCAGCCTGCTGATGAAGTCGCCTTCGAGCCGAGCGGCGCGCTGCAGGCGTCAAGCGACGAGCCTGGTCACCGTCGACTTCCCGGCCCCGGCATTCCTGTCACGACTTGGCAGTCTGACGTCTCACTAGTGATCATGTCGGAATCGTGTCAGCGTGCCTGGCGATCGGCAATCGCCTTTTCAAGGCGCACGCTCTGGCCCGACAGTGCGCCTGGCCAGGCGGTGTCGCTCGAACTAGCCGACGTTTCTGCGCCCGAGCCTCCCACGGCTTTCCTGAACTCGCCATCACGCGTTGCTGATCTCGTCGGCCCCACACTCCGCAACCACGACCTCTGGGCATACGGCTGGCCCGCCCACGCGATCAATACCCGGCACCTCCTCGGCGGCCTCGCCTTACCCATGAGCTACACACCAACTGGCGAGAGACTGGGCGCCCTTGAGAACTGATACCAGAATTCGTTCGGCGAACCGATCTCGAAGATCGCGAACTGGTACCAAAACTCATACGAATCGCGGAGTTCAGGGCTGGTCGCTGAGAAGAGACAGGCACCGGCTGGCATCGCACGCTGGGGCTCCACGACGCCGGCGAAACAACCGCAAGAAGCTCAACACGCAGACTTGACAGGGAACATCATCGAGACCGGCACCGACTCCTACCGTCTCGCCCAGGCCCGCGCCCGAGCCGAACATGCCGCCGGCTGACCCTCATCGGCCCATCCCATCCCATCGCCAATGCTGTGGGAGTACCAACCTTGCCGACAACTCATCCTTTGAGGCGGGAACAGTCGACAGTCAGAAGAGTCGCTGCATCCACAGCGAACTGATGTACCGGCCGTTCTTGGTGGCGTACTCGCGGAAGGTACCGACTTCTGTGAAGCCGAACTTGCGATGGAGAGCGACCGACGCATCGTTAGGCATGGCGATTCCCACGACGACGGCATGGATCGGCTCCTCGGCGAGGCTATCGAATAGGGCCCGATACAGCGACGTTCCCACGCCTCCGCTTCGGCAACCAGCGTCGAGAGAAACGCTGAGCTCAACAGTGTCCCGGAACGCCTCGTGATTTCGGTAGGGCTGACTACAGGCGTAACCGACTGTTCGACCGTGGCGCCGAGCGACCAGCAGCCGGTAGGGGCCGGTCGGGGAGAACTGCTCGAACCAGGCGTGCCGCTCGGCCACGCTGGTCGGCCGGGTATCGAAGGTTGCGATCGAGCTTGCCGCCACGTCGTTCAAGATGTCGACGATCCCGGGAAGGTCGGTCTCATCCGCAATGACGATTTCAACGGGTTCTTGATCCGCGATCATGTGCACACTGCTCATTCGTCACATCATGTCCGACTAGCCACCGCCCTGCTACCTCCCAAGCAGAAGCGCCAACCGCTCACCGCGCTCCCCACCTTGTCTGGCTGTACCCGGGCGGCCGCGACCTGGCGCGAGCACGGTTCCGCCAGGTCTCACCAGGACGATCACGGCCCGCAGACCCGCAGCCACCAAAGTGCGGTCAGTTCCCACGAACGAAATCAACCAGGTAAACGCGACTGGGTTTGGTGTCGGGGCTACGCGGAAGCGTGGAACGCGAAATCAGACCTTGAATGACAGGTCACCCCCAGTCGCAGAAGTAACCGTAGTGGCCGATGCCGACTGGGTGGCCCACGGGGAGTGGGTCGCCCGTGAGCGGTGGGATCTCGACGGCCTCCCAGTCCAGCGTCCCGTCGGCATGGAAATGCCCGCCGAGATGGACGACACTGCCGAACTGCCCATCCGAATAGGTGAACAGATCGAGGTCCACGCCAAAGGGAGGCGTTCCCACCTCCGCCACCATCGGGGCCACGAGCCAGGAGCAGGCCCAGCGCACCTCGTCCGGATCTGTGGCGACCACATGCTCGGAATGGCTGAACGAGCCCGATCCCGCTTCCATGATGAACTCGTAATACGAGAAGGGTGGTTCCTCCTCCAAGGCTCCGGTGTTGTCGGCCCGGGCGTTCAGGGTGGCGACTCCGGCGCGCGCGGCGGCATTGCCAGGATCGGTTTTCAGCACACTCGCGTACAGGGCGTGTGCTTCGTCATGTCTGCGGGCGAGCGTGTCGTCGTCCTCGCCATGCGCCATCGCGTGGTCGTCATCGATCTGCCAGAAAGCGATTTGCTGAACGAGCCGCCCAGCCAGGAGGACAGCAGCGAGCTGATCGTCAGGGCGGGCGCGCAGGGCGGCGCGGAGCAAGGGCTCCTCCGGCCAGGTGGCCAGGAAATCACCGTCCATGGCGGCTTCCAGAGAGTCGGTCCTGAGCATGCACAGCAGACGGCCCAACTCGCGAGCGGCATCCGGGTCCCCGGCGGCAGTGGCGATCCGCAGTCTTGTGATCGTCTCCTCGGTGATCGCCATGGCCGCATGCTAGCGCTAGCCTTGCGTTTTAAGGTGATCAGGCTGACTTCTTGAGTGCCGGGTGGCGTGGAGCTGGGGTGCTGGTGCACCCCAGGGGGCGTCGGGCTGGCGGTGGTGCCCAGGGCGATCAGCAGCCGGGGGAAATCCCTGCGAACCCGTCCGGGAGACAGTCTGCGGTTGACCCGGGCGGATCAGGCGTCAGGGCTCGCCCGCCAGTTTTCTGAGGGCGATGCCGAGAATTCGGTCGGCGGGGTACGGGCCGGTGAGGCGGGAGTCGTTGCTCACGGTGTTGTCGCCGAGGACGATCAGCGTGCCGTCGGGTACGGTCCGCAGGGTGCCTGCCGCCTCCTGCGCCGGTGCGGGGATCGGGTCGCCGGGGAGTGCCGCGACCCGTTTGACCTGCCATCTCGTTCGCCTCGGCAGCGGCGCGAGGATCCGCACCTCGCGGGAGACGGGGACGCGCGGCGGTTCCAGGACCACGATGTCGCCGACCTGCAACGCGGTGATGCCGCACCGGCGTACGAGGAGCCTCTCGCCGGGCTGAAGGGCGGGGGTCATGCTGGTCCCCGACACGGTGACGACCACGATGCGCCGGCGTACGAGGACGGCCGCCACCAGGGTCAGCGCGGTCACCGCCAGCGCGGAGGTCAGGGCGATCATGCGATCGGGTGCGGCTCGTGGCCGGTGTCGTAGCCGGAGGCCTGCATGCGGAAGAGCCGGGCGTAGGTGCCGTCGTACGCCATCAGCTCGTCGTGGGTGCCCTGCTCGGTGATGCGGCCGCCGTCGAGGACGGCGATGCGGTCGGCCATCCGCACCCCGTTGAGGCGGTGGGAGATGATCACGCTGGTGGTGCCGTGGCGGTGTTCGACCAGCCGCCGGTGGATGGTGTGTTCGGCCTCGGCGTCCAGGCCGGAGCTGGGTTCGTCCAGGACGAGCAGGTCGCGGCGGCCGCGCATCAGGCCGCGGGCCAGGGCGATGCGCTGCCACTGGCCGCCGGACAACGTCATTCCCGTGGTGGAGCCGTCGGAGTCGGAGCTCATGAAGAACATCCGGCTCAACAGGGTGTCGTAGCCGTGGGGCAGGGCGGCGATGGTGGCGTCCACCTCGGCGGAGGCCGCGGCGGCGCGGATCCTGTCCCGGTCATGCAGGGCCGGCAGGTCGCCGACGCCGATGTTGTCCGCGGCCGTGAAGTCGTAGTTCATGTGGTCCTGGAAGACGGTGCCGATGCGGTCGCGCAGGTCGGCGACGGGGATATGGCGGAGGTCGACGCCGTCCCAACTGATCGAACCACGGGTGGGCTCGTACAGCCGGCACAGGAGCTTGACCAGGGTGCTCTTGCCGGCGCCGTTCACGCCGACCAGGGCCAGCAGGGAGCCGGCCGGGATCCGCAGGTCGACCCCGCGCAGCACCCAGGGTTTGTCCGGGTCGTAACGGAACCACACGTCGCGCAGTTCGATCGCGCTGCGCAACGGCGGCGCGGGCACCGGGTGGGCCGGGGTGGTCAAGTCAGGCTCGGCGTTGAGGATGGCGAGGTAGTGGCCGAACTGCAGCTGCGCCTGATGCCCGTCGGCCAGTTGGGAGACCAGCCCCGACAACCCGGTCTGGACTCCGGCGACGGCCGCGATGAAGACGATCACGTCTCCGGGGGTCAGGAGACCGGCGCGTGCTTGCAGGATGCCCCAGACCAGGCTGGCGCCGGAGACGGCGGCGGTCAGCGCGGCCAGCGCGAACTGGGTGTGGAACACCCGCCGGTCCAGCCCTCGCTGTGCGGCGTTGACCTGGCGCAACTCCCCCAGCATCCGCGAGCGGATGAAGTCGGCCAGCCCGAACAGCCGGATCTCCTTGGCGGCGGTGCGGTCGATCATCAGCTGGGAGTAGAACACCTGCCGCCGATCGTGCGGGCTGATCGTCCACATCATCCGGCTCCGCCTGCTGCTCAAGCTCAGCTCGGCGGCGACGACAGGGACGGCCGAGACCAGCACCACCGCGGCCATGACGGGGCTGACCGCCAGCAGCGAGCCGGTGAACCCCAGCAGGGTGACCACGGTACGCACGCCTTCCAGTGAGGCGTTCAGGATCGTCTGGGGTGACATCTCACCGGCCTGCTGGGCCAGCCGGATCCGGTCATGGAAGACCGGGTCCTCGAACCTGGACAGCCCGGCCAGGCGGGACAACGCCGCGTACAGCCGGTCCCGGCTGCACAGCCGGACGGAGCGGCCCATCTCGGCATCGACGTAGTGGAAGAGGTGCGGCAGGGCCGCGGCGACCAGTCCGAGCCCGGCCAGCAGCGCGCTTTGCCCGACCAGCCAGCCGACGGACCGCTGCTGGCTAAGCAGCTCATCCAGTATCCGCTTGGTCAGCCACGCGACCGCGACCGGCGTGGCGCCCATGACCAGGGCCCCGGCCAGCTGCGCGGCGAGCAGTGCGGGGCTGGCCCGCCAGGCCAGCCGCAGCGCGGTCACACACCGTTCCCGCCGGCTCGATTCGCCCGCCGCGTCGTCACCCGCGGCCTGGCCGGCCGCGCGCATCACGCTGGGACGGCCTGCTGCGAGCGGGCCAGCGTGGCGATGCCGCCGGCCCCGGCCTGGATGGTGCCGTCCTGTCCGAGCAGGACGTACAGGGGCCAGCGCCGCACGTTGAACGCGGTCATCAGCGGGCCCTCCGGCGGTTCGATCACCACGCGGGCCAGCGGTGAGACGGCCTCGACGATGTCCGCGGCATCGTCGGCCGATCCGGAGATCACCACCAGGTTCCGTTCCCGCCCGCCCGGAGAGGTGGCGGCGTGATCGACGAGACGGGGAAGCTCTTCGTGACAGGCCAGGCAGTCGGGGGCGAAGAACGCGACCAGCAGAGGACCTTCCGCCCCGCTCACACCGGCCGGATCGCGCAGGGCGATCTCGGTGCCGTCCAGTGTGGTCGCGGTGAAATCGGCGATCCGCGTTCCCGGCTCGGGGAGCAGCCGGCGCTCCGCGCGGTTGTCCATGCCCGCGCCTGCCCATTTCTCGTCGTACTCCCGCAACCGCCGCAGGACAGCCAGCATCAACAACAGGTTGAGCCCGCCCAGCACGCCGACCACGACGACCGCCGCGATCAACACCACATCCATCGACCCCTCCTCCTTCGGAAGACCACGTGCTCAAAGGTTCGGCGGTCCGGCTTCGACGCCTTCAGCGAGGAAGGACCACCGCCACAAGATCGTCATAGGAGATGACCAAGGCGGCCAGGAGCACCGCCACGAACCCGGACAGCAGCAAGGCCGCCGGGTCCCACCCTGCGGCACCCAGGGCAGTGGCCGGCGAGGTCCCCGTGACGCCCAGCGCCGCGACCGACAACAAGATCGCGTTACGTGCGAGGTGCCGCCTGCCCAGCGGCTGCGTCGAGGCCCCGAAACACCGGCAGCTCGCCGACGTGCCCCGCCGCAGAACTGCGCCGATTGCCATCGTGAAGGCGATCAACAGCGCCGCCCCGGCCGCCAGGCCCGCGAGTGCCGTGACATCGGCCACCAGCAGCACCGCCGTGGCCAGCTCACCCGTGATCACCGCCGCGGCGACGGCGGGTCGCCGGCGCGGGCTCACGCCGAACGCCCCCAACGACGCCCGGAATTCAGCTCGGTCACGCCGTCCCCGCACTTTGCTCACCGCCGCGGCGAGAAAGACCACCGCGAGTAATATCCGGCAGGCGAAGCCAATGTAGGCAATCATATTCCGGATCCCTTCCGCTGGTTGCGGTGGTCGGAGTTGGATTTCATGGCGATCAGCCGGCCCCCATAAGGGATGGATCGCGCCTTGAATTCTGCTTGATCGCGCACGGCGGTGCGGGACCAAGCAGAATCTCAAGAATTAAAACACCTGGTCAGGTGCAACAGCCCGAGACCACTGAGTCGCAGTTGCTGTAGGTGATGATCAGCGTTCTGGGAAATACCTGCCCGGGTGGGCCGCATTTCTGGACCTTGCACCATCTCTCATACTCACACCCTCCCGCACTGGCGACCGCCTTGGGCGCGAGGAACGTGAGGAGCCTGTCGCCGATGGACGCGAAAGCAGTACTCATGCCGTGCCACCTCTCGTGTTCGTTCTCGTACGCTCTCCTTCGGAAGTATTGAGGTGAAGGTCGCGAATACAAAGGACACGAGGAGGACATCTACCGGGCATTTATGTCATGCTGCGCGGCCGGCGGTCGAGCAGTTCAGGGGCCGATCGCGTGGCCGGATGGCGATCTCGCGCGAGACTCTGAGCTGCGGCGACGGAGGTCCGGCGCGCGAAATGTCCGGTGAATGGCCTGCCGGTGGCCTGGATCCAGCATTCCTGCCGGCCCATGCTTGGCGTGGCATGGGTCCGGGCGCCGGGAAGGTGCGTTGCTTGATGAATGTTCATGAATCACCCAGGGATGCGGTGAGTGTGTCGACCGACTTCGGGGCGGTCGATCTGGCGCCGAAACCCGAGCGCCCTGGGTTCTGGGTGTTGTTGTTCGACTGTTTTCCGCAGTCCTATGTGGACCTCGCTGACCCGCGTCATCTGAAGTTCAAGTACATGCAGTGGCTCGCGTCGATCGCGGACCGGGTCGCGGACCCTGGCGCGCCGATCAGGGCGCTGCATTTGGGCGGCGGAGGTCTCACACTCCCGCGGTACGTGGACGCCACCCGGCCGGGGTCGGATCAACTGGTCGTCGATCGGGACGCCGCGCTGATGAAGGCGGTCAGGGAAGTGTTGCCCCTGCCCTCCGGCGCCGCGATAGAGATTCGTATCGCGGACGCGCGGGACGCCATTCGGTTCGCGCGCCCGCGGGCCTACGATCTCATCGTCACGGACGTGCTGATCCGGACCGGGGTACCCGCGCGGCTCACGAGTCTGGAATTCGCCACCGCGGTGGCGGACGCACTGAATCCGGGCGGGCAGTACGCGCTCAACATCCTGGATGCCGTGCCTTTCGCATTCACGCGCCGTCAGGTGGCGACATTGCGTGCGGCGTTCGACGAGGTGTGCCTGTTCTGCGAGCCGGCCGTGCTGCGTGGTGACCGGATCGGGAATCTCGTACTCGCGGCCGCGAACGGCGGTCTGCCGACGCGGGCGCTGGCCGAGTGGGCGGAGCGCGCGCCCGCTCCCGTACGACTCCTCAGTGGTGGCGAGCTGGATCGTTTCGTCGGTGACCCCCGGCCCGTGACCGACGCGGACGCCGTCGATTCGCCACCGGCGGTACCCATCTGAACGCGTATCCAGAAGTTCTGCACGTAACGGGACGTGAGGTTGTCAAGGCGTGGCCGGCGGCTGGTGCAGCGCATCGCCGGCCACAGCCACACCGTACTCGCCCCCTCCACCGCTGAAGCAGCGCTTTACCCCTGCCTCAGAGCAACGGGTGGCTGTGATCGGCGCTTTCGATACCCGCCCTAGGCTCCACGGGGGCGTCCACGGTGCTCCGCATCCGATCCCGTGCCGGTCAGCGTGTCGGCGAGTGTCTTCATGACCACGCGGCTCAGCTCAGCCGGGGCCTGACCGCCGGCTTGCTCGGCAAGGGGGCCGTCGCGCCAGAGCACCGCCAGGCCGTGCACGGTCGCCCAGCCGAGGGTGACCAGGTGCTGGAGATCGTGGTGGGTGGTCCAGCCCTCCTGCTGAGCCTGCACGATCAGCGCCGTCATGGTGTCCCGGGAGGCCTGCGCGGCGACCCGCAGCGCGGGGTCGTCGCGGTGGTGCAGCTCGGGCCGCCACATCACCTCGAACAGCCCTGGCCGCTGCCGCGCGAAGTCGATGTAGATCATCCCCAGTTCCTGGATCCGCGCGGCTGCGGGCGCGGCGTCCAAGTCGGCGAGGGCCGCGCTCATCCGCGCCGACAGCGCCTCGAAGCCGCTGGTGGCCATGGCGGTGAACAGCCCCTGCTTGTCGCCGAAGTGGTGGGCGGGCGCGGCGTGGCTGACCCCGGCGTGCTTGGCGATGGACCTGAGGCTGACCTGGGCGGAGCCGTGTGCGGCGACTTCGGCCTCGGCGATCGCGAGCAGGGTGGCCCGCAGGTCGCCGTCGAAGTAGGTGGGGTTGCGTGACACGTGGGTATCGTGCCTCCCGCAGATTGACGATGTCAATCTCATAGGTTTACGGTGACCGCAGCTTGTCACTGTCAATCTGCTAAAGGAGTCGACCATGCGGCACCCCTTAGACCAGCTGCGGGCACACCGCTATGCCCGCCTCACCACCTTCCGTGCCTCCGGTGAGGAGGTGCACACGCCGGTCTGGTTCGTCATGCGCGACAACGCCGTCTACGTGGAGACCGGCGACCAGACCGGCAAGGCCAAGCGCGTTCGCCGCGATCCGCGCGTCATCATCGCCCCCTGCACCCCCTGGGGCAGTCCCCGCGGTCCCGGCATCCCGGCCACCGCCAAGGACCTGGGCTCCGCACCCCCCGCGCGGATCCGTGCCGCCCTCCTGCGCCGGTACGGCCCGCTGCAGTGGTTCCGCGACGTCCTCCTGCGCCGCCGGCACGTCACACCGACCTTCCTGGAGATCACCGCTGAACCGCACGGCCTGGACCGCTCCTGACCGACTACCCGGGTCAGGGGGCGATCGTCGCATTTCACCAGGGCAGGGAAGCCAGGTAGGCCAGGGCGCAGATCGCGGCGACGACCAGGAAGGCCACCGGGCCCCAGGGGATCATCGGCCGGACCTCCTGCCTGCTCCACGGTCGGCGCGGGGCGATCTGGGCAGTCCGGTGGCGCCCGAGCGCGATGGAAACGGCGATGCCTCCGGCCAGGCCGACGATGACGCCGCCGTAGAAGGCCGGCCCGTACTCGACCGCGAAGAGCCTCATGGCCTTGGTGTAGCCGTGCGATAGCCACGTGAGGCCGGGGTCGTGGATGACGGTTTCCGGGCCGGTGAGGGAACGACCGGTGAGGAAGGAGCCGGCGGCGACGACGAGCAGCGCCCAGCCCGGGTTGCACCACCTGCCGTAGATCCTGGGGAGTCGATGGAGTCTTTGAGGGTCCCCTGCCTGGCCACGCGCATCCCCTGTCCGTTACGCAGACGGGCTCATCATGTACGTGCAGTGCGAGACGGGCATATGACTGTGGAGGCACATTGCCCTTGATAGCGCTACAGGCGGGCGGCGAGCGCCGATGGGAGGGCGGGGAGGGCGGCCGTGATGGGGGCGGAGCCGCGCGCCGTGAGGTGCTTGCGGTGTTTGAGCGCCAGTTGCGCGGCCCGCCCCTGGACGTCGTAGGACTCGTGGGCGAAGGCCGTGGCCAGCGCGGGCGCCAGGTCGTCGGCCAGCGCGGGCGACTCACGTACGAGCTGGTCGAGCCAGGTCAGCCCGGCCCGCACCAGCGTCACCTCCGCCCGGAACAGCAACCCGGACAGAGCGTCAGCTAAGGCGTCGGCGGAGTCAGGAACGGCGAGGCGGCGGAGGTGGTGGAGGGCGAGCTGGGCCACCGGGCCGGGAGCCGACGGGAGCAGGCTCAGATAGTCGCGGAGATACGGGGCGGCCTCCGCGTCCGACGGGGCGAGGACCTCGTGCAGGCGGACGAAGAAGCGGAGGTCCTGGGCCGTGCCGCCACGCAGGAACCGGCGCACGCAGCCGTCCAGGAGCACCTGACGGTCACCCCACTTGGCCAGCTTCCTGAGCCAGCCCGTGTGATGGGTGACGCGCTCGTGCTGGAGCACGCGCCCGACTCCCTCGGCCTCGAAGATGCGCGGCAGGAGGGCCGGCCAGAGCGGGTCCGAGTGCGTGGCGGCGCCGCTGGACACCCAGGCCGCGACCAGGGGATCGTGCTGGGGCGGCTCGACTCCGGTGTGCCGGAGCAGCGCGAGGGCGAGCGGTGTGCCCGGGTCGCGGGGGCGGCGGAGCCTGGTGGCCAGGCGTACGGCCAGATTGGCCTGCCAGGCGGCGGGACGGTGGCTGACGAGCCGGATCATCGGGTCCGGGTCGCCGAAGTCGGCGCCCGGCAGATATCGATGAGAGGTCATAAGGTCGCGGCGGTTGAGCCAGGACGCCACGGCGGTGATCGGGCCGAGGGTGCCCGCGCCGGCCAGGCGCATCAGCTCGCGCCACCGCTCCCAGGGCTGGGTCGGCAGCTCGACCCAGTCATCGTCCTCCCAGAGCGACTGCTTGCGCTCGGCGTGGTCGCGGAGGACGGGAATGTGGTCACGCAACTCGGCGGCGACGGCCTTGCGTTCACCGGTGTCCAGGGCGATCAGCCGGTCCACGAGCTTTTCAGCGTCGCCGAGGTCGATGAGGTCGCGGATCTCGTCCCAGGCGGTCATTCCAAAGCTCCTCGTGAGCAGCGGGTCGATGGGGCCAACTGTAGAGATCGCCGCCGACAGAAGCGTGGTGCGGAAGTGACGGATGAGGGTACGACCTCGAAGGATGAGCCTGTGGGAGTACGTCAGAGATCGATGGGATCTCATCGTCTTCGAGACGATGCAGCACGCCAGCATGGTCGCCCAGTGCGTCCTCGTGGCGGCGCTGCTCGGCGTGCTCGCCGGCGTCGCGACCTACCGCCATCCCCGCTCGGCGGCCCTGGCCACGGCCACCGCGGGCGTGCTGTTCACCATCCCGTCGCTGGCCATGCTCGGCCTGCTCATCCCGCCGCTCGGGCTGGGGGTGGCGCCGAGTGTGACCGCCCTGGTCCTGTACGCGCTGCTGCCGATCATCCGCAACACCGTCGTCGGCCTGCGGGGCGTCGATCCGACGCTGGTGGACGCCGCCAGGGGCATCGGGATGAGCCGGG
Source organism: Nonomuraea rosea (assembly GCF_039539705.1). NCBI lineage: Bacteria > Bacillati > Actinomycetota > Actinomycetes > Streptosporangiales > Streptosporangiaceae > Nonomuraea > Nonomuraea rosea. The sequence continues at coordinate 16,894 of NZ_BAABDQ010000051.1, forward strand.
TGCGGTCGCTGTCCAGGATCGAGCTGCCGCTGGCCTGGCCGGTGATCCTCACGGGGATCCGGGTGTCCACGCAGCTCGCCATGGGGGTCGGGGCGGTGGCGGCGTACGTCTCCGGGCCGGGGCTCGGTGAGCAGATCTTCTCCGGGCTGGCCAGGCTGGGCGGCGCGAACGCGGTCAATTCCACCCTGACGGGCACGATCGGGATCGCGCTCCTCGCCTTGCTCTTCGACGGGTGCTTCGTGCTGCTCGGGCGGTTCACGATCCCAGGGGGCGTACGTGAGTGAACAACCTCAGCACGGCGTGCCGATCGAGCTGCGTAAGGTGACCAAGGCGTTCCCGGGCGGCGGCGAGCCGGCCGTACGAGAGCTGGACCTGAACATCCCCGCCGGCGAGATCGTCGTCCTGCTCGGCCCTTCGGGCTGCGGCAAGACGACCACCATGCGCATGATCAACCGCCTGATCGAGCCCACCTCCGGCGACATCCTGATCGGCGGGCAGAGCTCCCGCGACATCGACCCCGACCGGCTGCGCCGCCGCATCGGGTACGTGATCCAGCAGGCCGGCCTGTTCCCCCACATGACCGTGGCCTCGAACATCGCCCAGGTCCCGAAGCTGCTCGGCTGGGACAAAGTGCGCATCACCGAGCGCGTGGACGAGCTGCTCACGATGGTCGGGATGGAGCCGGGCGCCTACCGCGACAGCTACCCGCGCCGGCTGTCCGGCGGGCAGCAGCAGCGCGTGGGCGTCGCCAGGGCGCTGGCCGCCGACCCGCCCGTCATGCTCATGGACGAGCCCTTCGGCGCCCTCGACCCCATCACCCGCGAACGCCTCCAGGACGAGCTGCTCCGCCTCCAGGACGACCTCGCCAAGACGATCGTGTTCGTGACGCACGACGTCGACGAGGCGCTGAAGATCGGCGACCACATCGCGGTGATGCAGAAGCCCGGCCACATCGTCCAGTACGCCTCTCCCGCCGAAATCCTCACGAACCCGGCGAACGACTACGTCGAGCAGTTCCTCGGCGGCGGCTCCTCCATGCGCCTGCTCCGGCTGACCAAGGTCGGCGACATCGACCTGGACCAGGTCCCGTACGCCTCCGAGGACGCCGACGCGGCCGGGCTGCTGACCGAGATCGAGCGGGACGGCCGCGGGTACGCGCTGATCCTGGACGGGATGAGACGTCCGCTGCGCTGGGTCTTCGCGGCGGAGCTCGAAGGGCGGCACGGGCCGGTCGGCGCGGCGGGCGACCAGGTCGGCGGCACGATCGGGCACCGGATGACGTTGCAGGACGCGATGGAGAAGCTGCTCAACGCCGACTACGAGACCGTGCCGGTGGTGGGCAGGCGCCAGGCGTACGCGGGCGCGTTGTCGCTGGCGACGGTCCAGAACGCGATCTCCGCCATCAAGGCTCGGGAGCAGGAGCGCCGGAGAGGGGCGGGCAGGTGACGGTCGAGGCGGCCGCCGCCAAGGAGGCCACGACGCCGGAGCCGGAGATCGGGCGCTCGTGGCACGTCCTGCTGCCGCCCCTGCGCTACCTGGCCATCGCCGTCGCGATGATCGTCTACACGCAGACGACGCCGCTCGACAGCATCGAGCGCGGCTCGCTCAACCTGCCCTTCATCCTGCGGCGCACCTGGGAGCACATCCAGCTCGTCTTCTACTCAACCGTGCTGGTGCTGGTGGTGGCGCTGCCGCTGGGCATCCTGCTCACCAGGCGCGTCTCACGCAAGGCGACGCCGTTCGTGCTGGCCCTGGTGAACGTGGGCCAGGCCACCCCCTCGGTCGGCCTGGTGGTGCTGCTGGCGGTGGTGTTCCAGATCGGCTTCTGGACGGCGGTGGCGGCGTTGTTCGCCTACAGCCTGCTGCCCACGCTGCGCAACACCATGGTCGGCCTCGAACAGGTCGATCCGCGGCTGATCGACGCGGGCCGCGGGATCGGCATGTCGACGATGGGGGTGCTGGCCAAGGTCGAGCTGCCGATCGCGATCCCGGTGATCCTTGCGGGGATCCGTACGACGCTGGTGCTGAACGTGGGCACGGCCGGCATCGCGGCGTTCATCGGAGCGGGCGGGCTCGGGGACCTGATCACCGCCGGGGTGAGCACGCAGCGCAGCCTGATCCTGGTCACGGGGTGCGTGCTGATCGCCGTGCTGGCGTTGCTCATCGACTGGCTGGGCGGGCTCGCGCAGCGCTTCCTCGCGCCCAAGGGGTTGTCGTGAGGGTCCTCGTCGCATCCCTGCTGCTGGCCGCGGTGGCCGGGTGCGGGCTGCGGCCGGCGTCGTCGTTCGTGCCGCCGGTCGAGCCGGGCAGCATCAAGCCGCTGCCCGCGCTGGTGGGCACGCAGGTGCGGGTGACGTCCAAGGAGTTCACCGAGCAGCTGGTGCTCGGCAAGATCGCGGTGGTCGCCCTCACCGCGGCCGGCGCCGACGTCATCGACCAGACGAACGTCCAGGGCAGCGTGAACGCCCGCGCCTCCCTCATCCGGGGCGACGCCGACCTCATGTGGGAGTACACCGGCACCGGCTGGATCACCTACCTCGGCCAGAGCACGCCGATCCCGGACCCGATCAAGCAGTACGAGGCCGTCCGCGACCTTGACCTGCGCCGCAACGGCATCGTCTGGCTCCCGCCCGCCCCGCTGAACAACAGCTACTCGATCGGCACCACCCGCGCCACGGCCGAGAAATGGGGCCTGAAGACGATCTCGGACATGACGAAGATCCCCGTGGCACAGCGTACGTACTGCGTCGACCAGGAGACCTTCGGCCGCGACGACGGATTCCTCGGCATGCTCAAGGGCTACGGCCTGACGTACGGCAAGGACGTGCTCGCGTCGAACATCCGGCGCATGTCCACCGGCGTCCTCTACAGCGCCATCGCCGGCGGGCAGTGCGCGATGGGCATGGTGACCACCACCGACGGCCGGCTGGCGGCGCTCGACCTGGTGCTGCTGGAGGACGACAGGAAGTTCTTCCCCCTCTACAACGCGGCCGTGACGATGCGCAGGCAGCTCGCCGACGCGCATCCGGAGATCGCGAAGATCTTCGCGCCCATCAGCGCCAAGCTGACCGACGACGTGATCCGCGGGCTCAACGCGAAGGTGGACGTGGACGGCGGCGTGCCGGTGCTGGTCGCCCGCGACTGGCTGAGATCGCAGGGTTTCGTCCGCTGAACAGTGCGTTAGGCACCTTGAAGTGCGTACTTCCCGCCAGAGAGCAACTCTCCGTACGGTCATGAAAATGACGGAGAGAGAGCTCATGCGCGCAGTCGTCGTCCACGCTTTCGGCGGCCCAGAGGTGCTGCGGATCACGGACGTGCCGACACCGGTCCCGGCGGAGGGCCAGGTCCTGATCCGGGTCGAGGCCGCGACGGTGAACCCGGTCGACCTGGCCACCCGATCCGGCGCACTCACCGAGGCGGGCCTGTTGCCGGCGCGGGAGGTGATCGGCATCGGATGGGACGTCGCCGGAACCGTCGAGCGAACGGGCCCAGGAGTCACCGGCCTCGTGCCAGGGGACCAGGTGATCGGCCTGTCCGACCGGCTGGACATTCCGCTCGGCACGCAGGCCGAACACGTCGTGCTCGACGCGGATGCGGTCGCGCCCGCGCCTGCAGGCGTCTCGTCCGCACAGGCCGCCACCCTGCCCCTGAACGGGCTCACCGCCGCGCAGGCACTCGACGGACTCGGCCTGACCGGCGGGCAGACGCTGCTGGTGACCGGGGCGGCCGGGGCCGTCGGCGGATTCGCGGTCCAGCTGGCCGTCGCGCGCGGGCTCCGGGTGGTCGCGGTCGCCGGAGCCGCTGACGAACCGCTCGTCCGCGGGCTCGGCGCCGAGCTGTTCGTGCCGCGCACGGCCCGGCTGGGTGAGGCGGTCCGCGCCCTCGTTCCCGGCGGTGTGCACGCGGCGCTGGACGCTGCCGTGACCGGGGCGGCCGCTCTCGACGCGGTCAGGTCGGGTGGCGCCTTCGCCGCGCTGGTGGCGGGCGGGGCCCCAAGTCCGCTGCGCGGCATCCGGGTCTTCAACCACTGGATCCGCGCCGACGGCGCCCACCTGTCCAGGCTCGCCGCCCTGGTCGAAGCGGGTGCCCTCACCCTGCGCGTGGCCGAATCCCTGCCCCTCGACGACGTCGCCGCCGCGCATCGGCGCCTCGCGGAAGGCGGCCTGCGCGGCCGCCTCGTCCTCATCCCGGGGCTTTACCGGCCCGTCTCCGTGGAGCAGAGCGTGCGGGTGCCGTCGTAGACCACCACGTTCCCGTCGTCCTGCACCTCCAGTCTTGGAGTGCCACAGCCTTGCAGACGACCAGGTTGCCGTCCTCCTGCATGGCGGTGAACGCGCCGCGTAGGCGACCGCCTCACTTCGAAGGATCTGAAACCGACGCGATGGCGTTAGCCATACCCGATCAAGGGCAGGCCGGTGGCATGTCGCAGACACCACCGCCGCAGCGCCAGCCCTACCCGGGCCGTACGGGCGAGATGAGCCCGCAGCCACGTGACGAGATGCGGGACTACGTCGGCCGCGACCTGCTGAGCGGCAGGAAGGCGTTGATCACCGGGGGTGACTCGGGCATCGGCCGGGCGGTCGCCGTGGCCTTCGCCAAGGAGGGCGCCGACGTCGCGATCGCCTACCTGAGCGAGCACGACGACGCCGGCCACACCCGCAAGCTGGTCGAGGCGGCCGGGCGGCGCTGCGTGCTGCTGCCCGGCGACCTCGCCGACCGCGACCACTGCGCCTCCGTCGTCGAGCAGGCGGTCTCGGAGCTCGGCGGCCTGGACGTGCTGGTGAACAACGTGGCCTACCAGCAGCCGGTCGACGGCCTGGAGGACCTGCCGGACGAGCAGTGGGAGCACACGTTCGAGGTGAACATCCACAGCTACTACCGCGTCACCAAGGCCGCGCTCCCCCACCTGAGGGAGGGCGGCGCGATCATCAACACCTCCTCCATCAACGGCCTGCGCGGCAACAAGACGCTCATCGACTACGCCACCACCAAGGGCGCGATCAACGCCTTCACCTACTCCATGGCCCAGAACCTGGTCGAACGCGGCATCAGGGTCAACGCCGTGGCCCCGGGACCGGTCTGGACGCCGCTGATCCCGGCGACGCTGCCGGCGGAGAAGGTCGGGAAGTTCGGCGAGCACGTGCCGATGCAGCGGCCCGCCGACCCGGACGAGATCGCCCCTTCGTACGTGTTCTTCGCCGCCGACCGGCTGTCCTCGTACTACACGGGCGAGGTCCTGGCTCCGATCGGCGGCGAGACACTTCCGGGCTAGCTAGTCGACGTACAGGTTCAGGCCGCGCCGCCTGAACTCGGCCGCCTTCTCCGCCAGCCCCGCCTCGATCGCGTCCTGCCTGATGTCGTGGCTGATCCGCATGGAGCAGAACTTGGGGCCGCACATCGAGCAGAAGTGCGCCGTCTTGGCGGGCGCGGCGGGCAGCGTCTCGTCGTGGAACGCCCGCGCCGTGTCAGGATCGAGCGCCAGGTCGAACTGGTCCTCCCAGCGGAACTCGAACCGGGCGTCCGACAGCGCGTCGTCCCACGCCTGCGCCTGCGGATGCCCCTTGGCCAGGTCCGCCGCGTGGGCCGCGATCTTGTACGTGATCACGCCCGTCTTGACGTCGTCCCTGTTCGGCAGGCCGAGGTGCTCCTTGGGGGTGACGTAGCAGAGCATGGCGGTGCCGTACCAGCCGATCATGGCGGCCCCGATGCCCGAGGTGATGTGGTCGTAGCCGGGCGCGATGTCGGTCACGAGCGGCCCGAGCGTGTAGAACGGCGCGTCGTCGCAGAGCTCGCGCTGCAGGTCGACGTTCTCCTTGATCTTGTGCATGGGCACGTGCCCCGGCCCCTCGATCATCACCTGGACGTCGTGCGCCCGCGCGATCCCGGTCAGCTCCCCGAGCGTGCGCAGCTCGGCGAACTGGGCCTCGTCGTTGGCGTCCGCGATCGACCCGGGACGCAGCCCGTCGCCGAGCGAGAACGACACGTCGTAGCGGGCCAGGAGCTCGCACATCTCGTCGAAGTTCTCGTACAGGAAGCTCTCGCGGTGGTGCGCCAGGCACCAGGCGGCCATGATCGAGCCGCCGCGCGAGACGATGCCGGTCTTGCGGCGCGCGGTGAGCGGCACGTACGCCAGCCGCACCCCCGCGTGCACGGTCACGTAGTCGACGCCCTGCTCGCACTGCTCGATCAGGGTGTCACGGTAGACCTCCCACGTCAGGGACTCGGGGCGGCCTTTCACCTTCTCCAGCGCCTGGTAGATGGGCACGGTGCCGACCGGGACCGGGGAGTTCCTGATGATCCATTCGCGGGTCTCGTGGATGTCGTCGCCGGTGGACAGGTCCATGATGGTGTCCGCGCCCCATCGGGTCGCCCAGGTCATCTTCTCCACCTCCTCCTCGATGGAGGAGGTCACGGCGGAGTTGCCGATGTTCGCGTTGATCTTCACGAGGAAGTTGCGGCCGATGATCATCGGCTCGGACTCGGGGTGGTTGACGTTCGCGGGGATGATGGCCCGGCCCGCGGCGACCTCCTGCCGTACGAACTCGGGGGTGACGCCCTCGCGCACCGCCACGAACTCCATCTCCCTGGTCACCAGCCCCCGCCTGGCGCAGGCGACCTGCGTCACCGGCTCGCCCGCCGCCCGGCGCGCCGCGATCCACCGCTCCCGCAGGCGCGGCAGCCCCCGCCGGACGTCGGTCTCGACGGCGGGGTCGGTGTACGGGCCCGAGGTGTCGTACAGGGTCACCGACGAGCCGTCCGACAGGTTCACCTGCCGCATCGGCACCCGCAGGTCACCGGTGTAAATCTTTGCGAAACGCGCGTCACTCATCGCGCAAACTCCCTTCGCCGGCATTATCCGGAGCAGGTTCTGGCGGTCGGCGGCTGTCAGCCGTCCTCTCAGCCCGGTCCGCACCGGGCTCCCGCGTTGGTCGGCGGTGATCGTACCCACGCCACATAGCGCGCGAAACCCCCCATTTTCCGGGCCTCCCATGGCCGGAGGTTTGGCGATCGCCCCTGGCGGTACGGTCCCATCAGGGGAAACATGAAAAAGATCGCCGCTTTCGCAGGACTCGTGGTGATGATGGCCACCCTCGGCGCGACCGCCGCCTCCGGGGACGGCATGGACCAGCACGAGGTGAGCAAGGAGCAGTACGCCACCCTGACCGCCCAGTGCCGCTACGCCGACACGGGGAAGGCGCGATGCCGCTCGGCGGTCAGGGAGCTCTATCGCATCGGCAGAACCGACCGCACACTCGACTGCCGCACCTACTCCGGCGTGACCGTCTGCGGCACGCTGCGGCTCAGCAAGTCCGAACGCAAATGCGCTCAGGACTCCACGGACAAGGGACTGCCGTTCCGCCGTGCCGAGGTGGAGTGCTACGCGCTGAGGAGTTGACGTCGTGATCATCGTGGGGGTGGACGGCTCCCGCGCCGGGCTGGAGGCCACCGGCTGGGCCGCCGTCGAGGCCGCGCTGCGCCAGGCTCCGCTGACGGTCGCCCATGCCGTCCCGAGGTGGGTGTGCGAGCCGGCCGCCGGCCGTTATGCCGAGGTGAACCGCTGGATGCGCGAAGGCGCGCAGACCGTGCTCGCCACGGCCCGCGACCGGGCGCTGCGCGAGCGGCCCGGGCTCGGCGTGGAGACCGTCCTGCTGCCCGGCGACCCCCGCTCCGCCCTGATCAAGGCCGCGGACGACGCCGAGCTGCTGGTCGTGGGCAGCCGCGGGATCGGCGGCGTCCGCGGGCTGCTGGTCGGGTCCGTCGCGCACGGGATCGCGGCGCATGCTCTGACGGACGTGGTTCTGGTCCGCGACCGCCCGTCCCCCGGGGGCGGCGCGCAGGGCCGGGAGGTGGTCGTCGGGGTGGACGGCTCGCCGGGCGCGCACCGGGCGCTCGACTTCGGCTTCGACTACGCCAGACGCCACGGTACGCGGCTGCGCGCCGTACAGGCCTGGGCCTGGCCGCAGGCGGACGGCTTCGCGCCCGCCGATCCCGTCAGCGAGCAGGACGCCAGGCAGACCCTGCAGGAGGTGCTGGCCGGGCACCTCGACCCGGAGGTGGAGGTGATCGCGGAGGTCGTGCACGGCCACCCCATCGAGGTGCTGCGCGAAGCGGCGGCGGGCGCGGACCTGCTCGTGGTGGGCTCGCGCGGGCACGGCCAGCTCGCCGGGATGCTGATGGGCTCGGTCAGCCAGGCCATGCTGCACCACGCCCCCTGCCCGCTCGCCGTGGCCAGGCACCGCTGAAAGTTACATGCCGCACCCGGCGTCTTCGCAGGTCGCCGGTCCACCTGACGAGGGCTCACTTCCCGCCGTACCCGCGCGCTCCTACGATCTGCGCAGGCTACGACGGGAGAGCAGACGATGCGCAGGACCAGCGCCGTGCTGGCGGCGATGCTGGCGGTGGCGGGGGCGGTCATCTTCGCGACCACCGCGCCGGCCAGTGCCGCCGCCACCAGGATCATGCCCTTGGGCGACTCGATCACCGGATCCCCCGGCTGCTGGCGGGCCCTGCTCTGGAACAGGCTTCAGAGCACCGGTTACACGAACGTCGACTTCGTCGGCACCCTGCCGCCGCAGGGCTGCGGGGTCACGCACGACGGGGACAACGAGGGCCACGGCGGCTTCCTGGCCACCAACGTGGCGAGCCAGAACCAGCTGACCGGCTGGCTCGCCGCGACCAAGCCCGACATCGTGATGATGCACTTCGGCACGAACGACGTGTGGAGCAACATCGCACCGGCGACGATCCTCAGCGCGTTCACGACGCTCGTGAGCCAGATGCGGGCCAGCAACCCCGGCATGAAGATCCTGGTCGCCAAGATCATCCCGATGAACCCGTCCAGCTGCGCCGACTGTGCCCAGCGCGCCGTGAACTTCAACAACGCCATCCCCGCCTGGGCCGCCTCCACCACCACCCAGCAGTCGCCGATCACGGTGGTGGACCAGTGGACGGGGTTCAGCACGGGCACGGACACCTACGACGGAGTGCACCCGAACGCCGCCGGCGACCAGAAGATGTCCGACAAGTGGTACCCGGCGCTGGTGAACGCCCTGTCCGGCACGTCCACCCCGACCCCGACCCCCACACCTACGCCCACCCCCACCGTGACTCCGCCTCCCGGCGGCTGCACGGCCACCTTCAAGAACGTCGGCCAGTGGCAGGGCGGCTTCCAGGGCGAGGTCACCGTCAAGAACACCGGCAGCGCGGCGATGAGCGCGTGGACGACGAAGTGGACGTTCGCCAACGGCCAGCAGATCACTCAGATCTGGGGCGGCACGCTCAGCGCGAGCGGATCGGCGGTGACGGTGTCCAACGTGGGCTGGAACGGCTCGCTGGCGCCCGGCGCCTCGGCCACGTTCGGCTTCCTCGCCTCCTGGACCAGCGCCAACACCGCCCCTGCTCCTAGCTGCTCGTGATCGACGCCAATCGAGGCTCGGCCAGCCGCACATAGTCGTCGGTCACCAGCGCCACGGACCGGTCGAGCCGGCCGGCGTTGAAGTACAGCTCGGGCTGGTCCAGCAGCGAAGGATCGGCGACCAGCTCGAGCCGGGGATCGTAGCTGAACGGCAGCACGGTCCCGCTCACGCTGCCCGCCAGCTCCTCGGCCTTCTCCTTCGCGGCGAAGGCCACGTACGTCCCCTCCAGCAACGCCTTGACCGCCTGCAGATCGAGCCGCGCGTCGCCCGGCACAACCGCCAGCACGTGACGAGTCTGCTTCTTGCCGACCTTCACCATGACGATCAGGCACTTGGCCGCCTGCGCGGGATCGTGCCCGCGCAGGGCACTGACCTCGTCCGTACGCCCTTCTGGCGCGTGCTCGATCAGCCGGTAGCGCGCCCCGGCGGCGTCCATGTCGGCGATCAGCCGCTCATAGGCGGCATGCTCGTCACCACTCACCGCTCAACAACTCCTTAGCCTCAGCGATCCGGTCCTCGTCGCGCTGGTAGAACACCCACTGCTTGATCTTCTTGCCCTTGATCAGCCGCGCCTTCACCAGCACCTTGAGATGCTCACCGCAGGTCGGCTGGCTCACGCCGAGCTTCTCGGCGATGAACAGCGAACAGACCCCGTCCTGTACGAGATCGCCGTCACGCTGGGGCCGGAAGTGCCGCTCGGGATCGCGCAACCACTCCAGGACGAGCAGCCGCTTGTCGTTGGCCAGCGCCTTGACCAGATCAACGTCCAACACCGCAGTATTATGGCAATAAGCTAATTACCTGTCTACTGCCCCTGGAGACCTGTCTGCTGCCCTTGGCGGGCTACGAGACCTGTCTGCTGCCCCTGGCGGGCTACGAGACCTGTCTGCTGTCCTGGCGGGCTACGAGCTGGGCACCACCGGAGCGCCTTCGCTGGCCTGCACCAGCACGAACCCCTGCCCCCTGAACGCCAGCTGCATGGCCTCCCCACTCCCCCGCCCGATCAACGCCCCCGCCTTCATCGTCCGGTTGACCCCGACCTGCAGCGTCGTGCTCCAGCACACCGCCGACTGCCCGTCCGCGAAGGTGGGCATCCGCGCGGCGTCGAGCAGCACCGGCGTGCCATGCGTGGTCACCGCCACCCACCCGGTGCCGGTGACGGTCGTGTTGAACAGCCCGCCGGCCGCGATCCCGGCCCCCTGCACCCGCTGGATGTCCCAGGAGAGCTGCGGCTGGAACGCGAGCAGGTTGCGCCCGTTGACCGTAAGTCCTTCGTTCTCCAGGTAGAACAGATGGATGTCATCGGCGTTGTCGGCCAGATAGAGCGGCCCCTGGCCGCGTACCCGCATGAGCGAGGCGCCCTCACCCGTCATGGCCTTCTTGAACAGCTTCCCGATGCCCCCGGAGCCTTCGTAGTCGAAGTCCATCTGCCCCTGGAAGGCGACCATGGAGCCCTGCTTGGCCAGCACCTCGCCGGGGGCCAACTGCACGCGGAGCATCTTGTGGTTCTCCAGCACGAACCCGTTCGGCTGCGGCTGGGAGGAATCGAGGTTTCCGAAAATGGAGCTACGCACCGTTTTGCCCTTTCGAAGAGGTGATGCGGCCAGCGTACGGAGAACCACGCCCCCGTACGCACTCCTTCACCTCTACGGCCTTCCGCCCCCCAGACAGGAGTGGCTCAGCCGCGTTCCGCAGCCGCAGGTATGGGCTGGACGGCCGCGTTCACCTGGGCAGAGCGGCGGCCCCCGCCCTCCAGCCGCAGACCTGGACTGAGCACCGCGGTGACAACAAGCGACGCCAGCCCCATCACGGCCATCGCCGCACCCGCGGGCAGATACTGCGCGACGAGCCCGGCCACCGTGGCGCCGACCGCCTGCGCCGCCTTCATGCCGGTGCCGTGCAGCCCCAGCGCCTGCCCCCGAACCTCATCACCGACCAGCGCGATCAAACGCTCCTGCAACAGCAACGTGGACGCGAACCCGATCGACGCCACCGCGACCACACCGGCCGCGATCGGCGTGCCGAGCGGCAGCACGAACAACAGGTACGGCAGCGCGAGCAAGAACCGCAACGGGGTGACGAACCGCCTCCGCGCCTCCGGCGACAGGAACCGCCCGGCGGCCAGATCGCCCAGCAGCATCCCCACCGCCGCCGCCACGAACAGCGCGGCCGCACCTTGTGGCGCGTACGGCACGAACAACGCTTCGCATCCCACCACCAGCCCGTTGGGCACCCACATCGCCAGATAGACCGCGCGGCGCTCCGGAGTGGACAACAGATGCCGGTTGACCCGCCAGGTAGCCGCGACGGACGGACGCCCGGCCACCCGAGCCGGACGCGCGCTGAGCCCGAACCGCAGCACCAGCGCCGCACCGAAGGACAACGCCGCACCGATGATCAGCGTCGCCCGCGGCGACACCACCGCCAGCAGAACGCCCCCGAGCGCGAAGCCGGCGATCTGCATCGCGCCGACCGAGATGTTGAGCACCGAGCGGCCGAGCACATACCCGTTCCGCGGCACGATCTCATTGAGCAGCCCGTACCGGACACCGCCACCCACCGAGCCGACCAGACCCATCGCCAAGATCACCACGAACATCGCCCACAACGGCATCCCCGGCATGGCCAGCACCAAGCTCGCGACGCCGCCGGCGAGCGCGATCAGCGTCAGCGCCGCACGCGGCCGCACCCGATCGACCACCGACAGCAGCGTGGTGGCGCCCACAAGCTCGGCGAACGACGGCCCGAACATGCTCAACGCGGCCAGCAGCGGCGAGTCCGTACGGGCGTACACCAGCGTGGCGAGCGCGAGCCCGGTCAACGTGGTCGAGGCGACGTTCCCGCACGAGGCCACGAACAGCGGCGTGAACTCCGGCGCCCGAAACAGTTCCCGATAAGTACGCATAGCAGCCGATCTCCTCCAGCCATGGCGAGACCCCTTTCCCAGGGATCCACCAGCGCTTGGTCTCACCGACGAGCCTGCACCTGAGAGCTCTTATGCGTCCAATGCCACTATCAGCGAAAACCCATAGACAGGCTTGATGAATGCTCAACATCGTCAGGCTCCGCGTCCTGGCACGCCCGCCGCGCGACGGAAATCATCGGCCGGGCCGCCGCGGCCGACACCGAACTCGGCCTGCAAACCGGCCAGGTCCGCCTCGCAGCCCTCAGCTCAGCCCGAGCGTCCTGTTTCCCGGGGGGTGGCCACAGCACTGCACAGGTCGTACCCGAACATCGAACTCCACCTGCCCAACACCCCGCTGTACCTGCTCTGCCAGCACCCCGGAGCCACACTCACCACCCACCTGGACATGGATCGCAGACTGCCCCAACTGACGCACCGATCCGATCGAGTTCTGCCAAGCCGGGCCTCGCCCCGCGCTCACACCATGCGGACGGAGTCATCGCCCGCGAACTACCCGCCGTCCGACGCCGCACCTACCTCGCGACGTTCGGCGACCCCCGACCCACCGACCACGACCGCCTTCATCACAGCCCTGCACACCACCGATCAACCACCAGCACCCACCACAAGAGCGCCTCAACGCCTTTTCACACCAGCCCGCGCCCCGGACCCTGCGCCTGCCCCGCAACCGCCAGATCCCGCACAACCTGAATCAACTCAGCAGGATCGAACGGCTTGGTCAGATAGGCATCAACCCCGATCCCCCGCCCCCGGCGCTTGTCATCATCCTGCGCCCGGGCCGTGATCAGCACCACCTTGATGTGGCTCGTCGCCTCCTCCGTCCGCAACTTCTGCGCCGTCGCCCACCCATCCAGGTACGGCATCATCACATCGAGCGTGATGACATCCGGCATGACGTCAAGGACTCTGTTGATACAGTCCTGCCCATCGGTGGCGGTAGCGACCTCGAACCCCTCAAGGTTCAGGTTGACCGCGATGAGCTGCCGGATGACCTCGTCATCGTCCACAACCAGTACTTTGCCAAGAACCTCGCCCACGGGCGCAAAGCTAACCTGTAGCAAGCCCGTCACGGGCGGTTTCCCGCGAAGTGTTCGAGGACCTTTATCCTGTGCCGAGTGGTCCCACGATGCTGATAGCCTTGTGACTCGTCGAGCCCCCTTAGCTCAGGGGATAGAGCACCGGCCTCCGGAGCCGGGTGCGTAGGTTCGAATCCTACAGGGGGCACTCGATCTTGAGCAGCGGTTCCGGCCGCTGACCAGGGCAAACATCACAGGTACGGGCGGGCCTCCAGTCTCACGGAGTCCCGCCCGTACTCGTTGTAGCTCACTGGCTGTGGACCAGTTGTGGACCATGATCGAGCTCCCTCTAAGTCACCAATCGACAAGAAGGCTGCGTGCCACCTGTGCTTCTCCGGGTGTGATCAGCAGACTCCATCTCGCCGAGTGTTGATCACTCGTCAGCGGCCACGAGCCATGCGAGATCGCTCGTTATGCGCTGGAGGCGATGAACTCGCGGCAGCCGACAAGACTCCCCACAGCCGTGGAAACTGCTCGACCAAGGCCCTTGAGCCGGTCGTGAACGGTCGCCTAGCGGGCGCGCAGGAAGGCATCCTGCTCTGCTGCGGCCTGCAACTAGTGCGGGACGGCCGCAGGCACCGACACGGCACCCGTAGCCGACGCTCCGACGGGGTGTTCGTATGCCTGGGTGGTGATGCGCTCCAGCCAGTAAAGATCCTCGCTGATCAACGACTTTCTCGCATTGCAGTATCAAGGGTCTACCGTTTGCAGCGTCATGGCTTCGAGTAGCTGTCCACTAGCCGCTCTGCGAAACTCTCTGGCCGGCACCGCTCACGCGCTCAACTACCTCGCGCGCCATATGTCCAGGCATGCCCAGCAATCCAGCTACCGCTCAGCGGTGGGTTCGACAGCAGGCGGCGTGATCGGCCATGTTGAGATCAGTGCGTTGCAGACCTACCATCTCCCCACCGAGACGTCTGCATACCACGTATATGGATGGGCCTTCATGGAGATACTTAGTTCCTTGCTTCCTGGCGTTCGCGCACTTCGCGCTCCTCTCTTTGCGGGCGTGCTCTGGCTCGGAGTCGCCGTGATTATATTAGCGCCATATAGAGATAAGTTACTAGCCACTTCAGAAGCTGGACTCGCAATCAAAGAGTTGACTTCTGGATGGCCTGATGGATTTACTATTCCGGCAATCCTTTTCCTTTCATACCTGCTGGGCAACGTGGCGACGGGGATATTAAGCCCTCTAGTCAAGCTGGTCGGAAATGCAATCAATAAGGTACTAGCTTGGGCCGCCTCCAAGGAGAATCGACCTGCCACAAGGCCAGATGGCACCTTCCAACTGAAAGCCAGGCGTCCATATCGCCTGTTCAGGGTGATCAGAGGAGTCGAATTCTCAGCTCGACCGATGAGCATTTTGGCCCGTTCGCTTACAATCGATGCCATTGCGAATTCACTTCACAAGGCTGGCGTACCCGGAATGGCGACATATATCTTTCCAATTGAAGCCGGAATCAGAGATTTGAGACACTCCGCCGCACAGTTGTCTCAATCTGCGTCTCCCCAATATCAGGAGTTTGATCGCATCCAAGCCGAATCGGAACTGAGACTAGCAATAGCCCCGCCGATCGTGACTCTCGGCATAATTTTCCCACTTAACGGGTCGATCTGGCTCGTATGTGCGACATTGCTCATTGCGACGGTGCTATTGATCCAGGCATTGATTCATCACAGGCGAACCGTGGAGATCCTCGCAACTTCCGCCTATCTCGGGTTCACTGTAATTCCATTAGTGCAGTCTGTGGCGGATCGCTTGTCGCAACTAAAGGAACCTCCTCAGTCTGAAGGAGGGTGGATGGGGGCGATCGTTGTAGCTCTACATCAAGGCAATCATCTTGAAGAAGAGGAGGAGTCTCTTCGTGAGCTTGCCGAGTTTAACGAAGACGATCGTGCTGATGCGCGAAGCTATCTTGAGCAGCATGATTTGGAGGCGGCAGGGTCCTTCGATCGCCTAATGGAAAAGCGCGTCCCGCCACCTTGGGAACGCGAAGAGGCGGAATCGCCGACAGAGGTTCCTCTTGGTGAGCAACGTTAGATCGGCCATAGCAAGCCTTGGAGTGATTTGTTCATGGAGCGCAAGAATTACATACCTGCTGGAGAAGATAAGAGCTGTTCGGCTTGTGGAAAGGCATACAAGCCTCTTCGTCGAGGAATGTGCCAGCCGTGCTATCGGAGGGACGCGCGCTATGGTACGCCTGAATATGAGCGGATTGACCTTGATGACTTAACCTACGACTTTGTGGTGCAGAACTGCACCCGAAGCGGTGAGTGCCTTATCTGGACTGGCGTTCTGGGAAAGGAAGGCTTCCCGCAGACCGCGGATCGGAAGTTGTGGCGGGAGGAGGGAAAGCAGCGCCAAATTCGTATACATCGTTGGATGTACGAGAGCCAAGTGGGGGAGCTGCGTAAGGGACAGCAGGTGAGGCAGACGTGCGGCAACAAGCTATGCGTTTTTCCGGGACATCTTGAGGTGTCAACACCTCGCCCAGGACGGTCGCCTCTCGGCGAGGCCGGCCAGTATAAAGGGCGCAAAAAGCGTGATGACGATGGTGAACGTTGTGCAAACGGCCACGAGTGGACAGAGGAAACCCTCTATGTCGATCGTAGAGATCGTCGTGTATGCAGGGCATGCCAGGCTGCTTCACATGTGCGCAGCAAAGGTGGTGACGCTAGTGCCCACGAATGGAAGCGTCGCAAATCCTGGGAGGACACTCCTCAATGCGCAAATGGTCATCTATTTGAAGAGCACGGCTGGTACTTCAATGGCGAAGCCCGAGTCTGCCGGAAATGCTTTGCGGAGAAGGAGCGCGTGAGATGGCTGCGCGTGAACTATGGGCTCACGCTTGAGGATTTCAAAAAATTGCTCGCGGACCAGGACTTCACATGCTCTTCTGCTCTGCGGTTTTCGATCCGAGCGAGAGCGACCTGGTGCCCTGCGTTGATCACGACCACACTAATGGTCGAGTCAGAGGCATTCTTTGCCGGTCATGCAATCTTGGCCTGGGACACTTCAAAGACAATATCGGGCGCCTGAATGCTGCGATCCGCTACCTAGAGGTTCATCAAGTTCTGTCAACTGATCCAGATTGATGCGCCCACCATTACCCGAGCAGGGCGGTCTTTATTTCACCCCTGTTTCATCTGCTCTAGGCGATTCATAAGATTAAAGCGGTGGCGTATACGTGCCCTCTATCATAGATTTTTACGGGCGAAGCCCAGCGGGGCGGGCTGGGCACAACTGCATCAATATATTATGGTCATGACTAGCTAAGGCTCAGCCGACTGGGTTCAAAATGTGCAGCCCAACGCCAACAGATTTAGGGGGATCACTTACAACTTGACGCCCATTGGTAGTGTGCTTCCATCTCAATGTAAGGAATTAGCTTGACTGCATGAGAGCGGATATAGAGTGAGAGTATAAGCCGGTTCGCCTTTGGCCAAATCGCCAGGACTTCTTCATAGCGTCCAGCCTTTCGCTCCGACGCCATCAGAAGCCGCAGTTGTTCTATTTCTTCAAGTTTTCGCTCTCTCCGCTCCCGCATCTTCCGACTACTGGACTTCGCCCGCTGCTCGATCCGCTTGATGCGTCGTTCTTCATGTTCCGATAATCCGCGGCGGCTGCCAATGTAACGAGAATGGTTGAGTTCATGGCTCATTGCGCCTCTCCTTAGCTCTGGCTCCGGTTTTCCTGCGGCCGCACTCAATAACAGGAACACCGCCGAACACATGCTACCTGTCTTCACCAACGGTGGCAGCAGTCGTCAGGCATCGAGCGGGACCGCTTGCCATCCCTGCAGATCAGGACATTGCGAGTTGTGGTTCGTTACTCAGGCAACAAGAATGGCAAGCGGTGCGCGCATCAACCAGAAGGGCTGAGGCCGTGACGCCTCATGGCTTCGCCGTCCTTCGACCTGGATTGAGGCGGTCGCCGCTGAAGTTTCCGTCGTCAGGTATCCGCACCCGGGCGACCGAAGCTGAGGTGAGAGCAAAGTCCCCACATCGACGCATCCGCGTCACCGTCCAAACGTGCCCCGACACGGTTTCAATCAGTCGAGTAGGTCGCTTGTTCGCTTGAAGGGTGGCGCGTCGGCAGTCCGACTCCACTGTGGTCACCAGCGATGGCCCGTGCGGACAAGGCGGGTTGGATACTCAGTTTCCTTTGATTTGAGCTTGATTATGTTTGCAGGGCAGCCTCGATTCGGCGGTTGATCTGGTCGTTACGCCCATCGAGGCACTTGGCGTACCGCTTGAGGAGGACCTCCACGCTGTTGCCGGCGCGCTCCGCTACCACGGTCGCGTCAACACCTGCGTTGAGCCACGTGGACAGGGCGGCGTGGCGCAAGTCGTAAGGCTTTCCGGCGAGTGGCGAGGCGACCTGCCGCGGGGTCAAGGCGAAGCGACGGGCCTCTTCCCAGGCTCGTGAGTAAGTCGAGGCGCCGAGAACGCCACCACGTTCATTGCGGAACAACCGTCCGTCCGGGGCTGTGCCGAACTCTCGGAGGTGCGCTCGCAGAATGCGAACCAGCTCCGGCGGGATCGGCACGGGCCGGACCTCGCGTTCCTCTCGCTGCTTGAGCCCGCGCTGGTCGTGCACGGTCCCGCTGTCGGTCCATTGCTTGCCGCTGCTTGGGCGGGTGACTTCGAGAGTGAGCAACCCCCATCCATCATCCGGCAGATGGCAGTCGCTTTCTCGGAGCCCGATCGCCTCGGCTGGACGGAGACCAGCAAAGTACAGCGTGGCGAAGAACGCCACGAGGCGGCGTCCTCGAGCACGATGCCAGCTACCAACGTAGGAGAGGCTCACGAGGAGTTCGCGGGCCTGGACGGGGTTGACCACGCATCGCCGGTCAACAGTGTTGTCCCTTGCCACCTTCTTCTGCTTGACGCGCTTGAGTGGGTTCTCAGCCAGCTCGCCGAGGTCGACCGCGTATTCAAGAGCGGTGTTGAGGCCGCGCCGCCGCCGGGCCGTCGTGTCGGCCGCCGCGCGTTTGCCGTCGCGTGTGAGGGTGAGTTCCTCGCAGATATTGCGCGCCATGATGGGGTCTGCGAGGTCACTCACGTTGACGGTGCCCTTTTGGAGGAGGCGAACGGCGTAGCCGAGATGAGGCGGAGCCGCGTCGTGCTCCTGGCGTGGTAGGAGGGCCCACTGCATCGCGGCTCTGATCTCCTTCTTGGAGAGGCCGACGGCCTCATCGGCTAGGAGGGCGAACGTGGCTACCGTGAGACTGTCCACGATGGCCTCGCGGGTTTTGGCAGCAGCACCCTTCCAGCGCATGCGCACGTACTTCCGGCAGAAGTCATACCAGCTCAGAGCAGCCTTCTCCGTCTTCGTCATGGAGGCAGGCAGGCCGGTGAGCGTGTCAAAGGGTTCACCTCTCTTCGCAGCCTTGAGCAGGTCGGCGCGGAAGCTATCCGCGAGCGCCTTGGTCAGGAACGCCTTGGACTTCGGCTCTGTGCCGACCTTCCATCGGAGCTGGTACGGCTTGGCGCGGCCCTTGCGATTACGGATGCTCCAGATCACGACGTCGTGAGTCTGCATGTCGCCCCTTCCTAGGCTGCGGTCTGCTCGAAGGTGGTGAGCCAGGCGTCCAGGTCGCAGCGGCGGACCTTGCGCTTGCCGTTGGGGAGTTTCAGGGACCTTGGCCCGCGGCCGGTGTTCAGCCAGCGGTAGAAGGTGGATTTCGGGACGTCGATCTCGTCGAGGACCTCGGCGATGGTGAGCAGGACTTTGGGACGCGTTGTCATGGTGGTGGTTGCCTTTCGGGCATCGTGATCGGTGCTGGGTGATGCCTCGGCGGTTGTGCTTGGCGGCTGGTCGCCGAGGGTGCTCGCGGGGGGTTGGGTGGGGGTGAGCCGTCCCAGCCGTCCCAGGGTCATTTCCGCAGGTCAAGCCTGGGACGGCTTGTTTTGGTGGGACGGGTCATGCCGTCCCGGCGATCGGAGCCGTCCCGCTCTGACCTGCGGTGACGAGGCTGGGACGGCTGGGACGGTTGTCCCTCTCGATCGGTACGACGTCGGCGTCTGGGACGGGGCCGAGGCTGGGGCAGTAGCGGGCCCAGGCGTCGGCGAAGTCGGCTCGCTGGTAGCCCTTGGCCTGCTGACCGTTGGGGAAGCGGATGTTGCCTGAGCGGATGTCGTACTCGCGCAGCATCGTGCCGAGCTTCATCGCGGTCAGTCCGGCCGGGCCGCACTCTCCCCACCCGCTCTCAGGGTCGCTCTTGAGCCGCTCCAACAACACGGCGGTAGGGAGTGCGGTCTCGGGGCCGAACGCAGTCCGGCAATTGGTCAGCAGCCGTACACGGGCCGAGGCCTGGTCGTTGTCGTCGGCCTCAGCGGTGAGGGTCAATGTGGCGGTGCGGGCGCGATCCGGCCAGTTCTCCCCCGCATGGTCGGCAACGATGACGAGGGTGTGCGGTGCCAAAACGGTGAATACTGTTGCTGAGCTGGGCGTTCGCAGGGCGGTTAGGCTGCTCTGCGGTACTCGCTGATCAGCCCGGTGACGGTGCTTCGACGGTGGATCTGGGCGGTCATGTCGATCACCTCGTTGGGATCGTGCAACGGCGGGCGGAGCGAACGGCCCTGATGCGGGCGGTGATCGTTGAAGTGGCGTTCATACTCGACCAGGACCCTGCGTAGGTGCCGTTCACCGTAGATCAGCAGGTGATCGAGGCACTCTCGGCGTAGCGTTCCGACAAATCGCTCCGCGAACGCGTTCGCCCGCGGTGAGCGGGCAGGTGTCTTGATGATCCGCACACCACTGGCAGCGAACACCTCATCGAACGATCGAGAGAACGTGCCGTCACGGTCCCGTATGAAGAACCTGAAGCTGCCGGCACGTTCGCCCAGGTCCATCAACAAGTTCCGGGCCTGCTGGGTGGTCCATGTACCGGTGGGGTTGGAGGTGACGCCCAAAATGTGCACGCGGCGCGTCTGGATCTCCATGACGAACAAGACGTACAGGTGCTTGAGGAAGACAGTGTCGACGTGCATGAAGTCGCAGGCCAAGATGCCGGAGGCTTGGGAGGTCAGGAACTGCCGCCAGGTCGGTGACGCCCGCCGGGGCGCTGGGCCCAGGCCAGCCGTGGCAAGGATCCGGCGGATGGTGCCTTCCCCGACCCGATGGCCGAGGCCGAGCAGTTCACCCCGGATCCGCCGGTGCCCCCATCGCGGATTCTCCCGGGCCAACCGGAGCACCAGATCTCGCAGTTCGTCCGGGACCGGCGGGCGCCCGACCGTGTTCGGGTAAGTCCAGCGCTTGGTGACCAGCCGGCGATGCCAGGTCAACAAGGTGCCTGGTGACACGATTCGATGGAGCCGAAGCCGCTTGGGCAGCAGCCGTGCCAGCGCGGCCAGCAGCGCCCGGTCGGCCCAGTCCGGTCTCGGCCGGGCGACCTGACGGCGCAGCACAGCGACCTCGTGTCGCAGCACCAGGATCTCCAACTCCTTGGATGCGTCGCTCCGCGTGAGGAGCGTCAGCCAGCCGAACAACCGGACCATCAGCAGATACAGGAGGCGTAGGAACACGAGCGCTGAGCATAGAAGACCAGGTCAGATGCCGTAGACGAGTTATGGCACCGCACACGGCTGGCCCGCGAGGCGACGCCTTCCGATCTTCCTCGGCCTGGCCGGCCACCATCCCTGTCCGTGCCCATACCCGACGAAGGCCGCCGCGGGCCGGCCCGGCGGGACCAGGCCGAGCGACACGACCGCCGCAACGCCGGCGACCACCGCGCACAATGTCAGCCCGGAGACGAACCCGCCGATGCTGACCGTGCTGCCGGACGCCAGGCTCGCCGCTGCCACGGTCGAGACCACCGCCATGCCGATCGAGCCTCCGAGCTCGTGAAGGGTGTTGATGATGCCGGAGGCGACGCCGTTCTCGCCGGGCGGGATGTTGGCCATGGTCGTCGTGGTGGCTGTCACGAACGCCGACCCGATGCCGAGCGCCGCCAGTACGAACCCGGGCAGCAGCGTGACGTACGGGTTGGCGTCCGGCGAGATGCGGGTCATCAGCGCCGCGCCCGCCGCCGTCAGTACGAACGAGGCCACCGTCACCGGCCGCCCGCCGAGCCTCCCGATCAGGTGCCTGCCCGCCTCCCGCGCGGTTCAGCCATCGACGTCGAGGACGAACCCGTCGACGGCCAGTTCGGTCAGGAAGGCGATCGGCTCCACCAGTTGCTCGATATGGCGTACGCCGGCCGGCAACCCCGGCAGGTGGCGGACGAGCAACGCGGCTGCGCGACCGGTCGCATGACTCTGTGACTGCCCGCTGAAGGACGCCTGAGCCTCGCCGGCGCTGACTGTCACAGCGAAACCGTCGCTTCCGAGGTGGACCTTCGCCAGCGTCTTGAGCAGCAGCTCTCGCATCCGGGGACGGCGCAGCAACCCTGCGATGGCGGGCCGCCGGGCTGCGGCCAGGAGCGTGGTGAAGAGGCGGGAGTCCAGGCACAGGCCGGTGCGAGCGGACGGCACAGCGATCGTCCCGGGCAGCGTGTACTGGTCGGAGAAGGGGAAGCGATGCACGCTACGGGCACCGTACGGCTCGGGGAAGGCCATCGTCCACGAGCCTTCGAGCACGCCCAGCCTGTCCAGCGTCCAGGCGATCGCCGCCGAGCCGTGCCGCTCCCCCGAGCCGAGCAGCACGCCGATGTGCAGGTCGCTGTCCGGTGACCGCTCGGCGACCACGCGTGCCAGCAGGTTGGTGACGCCGGGGACGAGGCCGACGCTCAGGGCGGCGGTCGTACCGTGCGCCGTGGCGAGGTCGTCCAGCTCCTCGATCGAGGTCAGCACGTCGTGGGAGGCCGACACGTCGACGTAGGCGATGCCGCGCTCCAGGCAGGCGCGGGCGACGAGGGCGTTGCCGATCTCGGCGCACATCAGCACCGTCGTGACTCCCTCCAGCGACCTGGCCAGGTCGGCGGGGTCGGCGGCGTCCACACGAACCGACGTCACACCGGGAATGGGCCGGGCCCGGCTTGGATTGCGCCCGGCGACGATCACCTCCGTGCCGGGACGTCCTGACAGGGCCAGGGCTGCCTCGCGGCCGACCGCGCCATATCCGCCGAGGATCAGGACGACGCTCATCGGCGAGCCCCTCTCTTGTCTACCCCTTACGATTTTCGTAGTCACACTACAAGAATGTTTTCGTAGTGACGCTATAGTCAAATCGTGAGCACAGCACCACGACGACATGACAGCGACCGTACTTCCGGGAAGGAGGACGGGAGGACGGCGCGGGCCAGGTCGACCCGCACCCGCATCATCGCGGCGGCCACCGAGCTGTTCACCACGACCGGTTACACGAGCACGAGCATCAATGCCATCGCGGCCGAGGCGGGCGTGGGCGAGCAGACCGTCTATTACGCCTTCGGCACCAAGCGGGCCGTCCTCACCGGGGCTCTCGATCTGGCCGTCGCGGGCGACGACGAGCCTGTGTCTACTCTCGAACGCCCCTGGGCGCGGGACGCGATCGCCGACCCCGCCCCGCTCGGGCAGCTCCGCCGCCAGGTGGCCGGCTCCGGAGAGATCTACTCGCGTGCCGCTCCTCTCCTGGACGTCGTGCGCAGCGCCGCAACCACCGATCCCGACCTCGCGGAGGTCTGGACCACCAACCTCCGGCAACGCCTCACCGTGCAACGCGTCTTCGCCGAAGCGCTGGCCCGCAAGACGCCTCTGCGCGACGGGCTCACCAGCGAGCTCGCGGCCGACATCGCGCTAACGATCCTGTCCCCCGAGACGTACAACCTGCTGGTTCACAGCCGCGGCTGGAGTCGGGCGCGCTGGCGGGGCTGGGCCTTCGACGCCCTGGCCGGCCTGCTCACCACCCTGCCCCGCCCCGATCAGACGCTTGAAGAATGACCCTCCGGCTGTTCCTGGCCTCGTGTGGCGGAGGCGAGGAACAACGGCAAGGCGAGGAACAACCGATCCCGTTCGGCTCGTCGCACTTGCTCGCCCGTCCAGGCGTCGTACTGCTCCCGGCTGATGATCCCGGCCGCGTGCACAGCCTGCGCGATGCCTGTCAGCATGCCGAGCATCGTCTTGCCGGTGAAGACCCCGACGTGCACCTCCACCTCCACCTCGCGAAACCCGGCGTCCAGTAGCAGGTTGCGGTAGCCGCGGGCGGCGCGCGGGCTGGCTGTCAGGTCGGCGCGGGCGTGCACGATGGTCCGGGTGAGGCCGGGCTGGTCGGAGTCGATGACGAAGGTGTCCCAATCCTGCCCGGTGAGCACGATCCGGCCGCCGGGGGCCAGCACGCGGGCAGCCTCGGTCAGGGCGCGGGCCGGGTCGCCGAGTTCGTGGAAGACCTTGTCCGCTCGGTATCCGCCCACCTCGTGGTCGCCCAGCGGGAGGCGGTAGGCGTCGCCGACGCGGAAGTCGGCATCGGGCCGACGCTGCCGGGCAACGCTGATCATCTCTTCGCTGACGTCCACGCCGACCGCCGTGACCTTCCTGTCGTTCAGCTCGGCCACCGCCCGGCCCGCGCCGCAGCCCACGTCCACGGCGGAGTCCCCGGGCCGTAGCCTGAGCAGGTCGTACGAGCGGGCGCGCAGCATGGCAGCGGCCGGGATGGCGTCGGCGAGGTCGAGCAGCTTGACGAGTTCCGTGTCGTTGGACATGCACGCCACCATGCGACTTAATGTCGACATGAAGTCAAATCCGGCGATGACCATCGGCGACGTCGCGGCCCGATTCGGGCTCGCGCCGCACGTCCTACGCCATTGGGAGGCGATGGGACTGCTTGCTCCGACCCGTGCCGAGGGCGATCGCCGCCGCTACAGCCGCGATGACCTCTACCGGATCGCGGTTATCCTGCGCGCCCGGGAAGCCGGCATCGGTCTGGAGGATCTCCGCCAGATGCTCACCACCACCGAACCGGCCGCCCGCCGAGTGATTCTCCATCGCCACCGCGAGAACCTGGTACGACGCATCGCCGCTGCCCAAGCCTCGCTCGATCTCCTCGATTGCGCGCTGACCTGCGATCACGAGGACTTCTCCAGTTGTCGGCACTTCCAGGCGATGCTCACCGAACGCGTCGAGCAGGCCGTCGCCCCTCCTGCGGTGCGGGGTTGAGCAGTTGCAGAAGGCGAATATCACCGCTCGCAGAGGTGGCGTGGACGCGGCATTCGAAGCCGTGTTGACGCGCTTTCACACGCACTCCTACGGCTAGGCGGTGCCTGGCTTTCAGCGCGTCCTGGCCCTCTCTCCGGGACATGTCACGGCGGCCAGGCACCTCAAAACCTCTCTGGCCAAGAGGGACGGCCGGGAAGATGCAGCGTGCGATTGCACGGAATCAGAAGAAACCATGTCCATATGGCTGATCATCGCAGCGGCTGTGCTCATCGCTGTCACACTGCGCGGTGCACGAGTCCTGTGGGCCCGCTGCTCGCCAAGCTCCGGGTCGACACCGACGGCGCCAGATGACATGGCTGATTCAACCGTCGTCGTCAGGCGCCCCTGGACGCCCTCTCCTCCGCCGAACGAGCAGGCTCAGGTCTCCGCAAGGTACTGCACCGCTTACGGCATGCAGATGGAGCATGGTCATAGGTTCTGTGCCTATTGCGGACGCCCGGCGAGTATCTGGTCTCATCCCCTCCGGCGTTGTAGAGCACAGCGTCTTTGCCGCTCAGGGTGGGCCCCCGGCCCCCCGCCGCGGGTTAGCACACTCATCAACGGACGCGGCGAGGCCCGACGCTTGCTGCGGCGAGGCTCGGCGACCAGCCCGCGGCCGAGTTGCGACGTGCCCGCCGCCGGTGGATCCAACACACCCAATCCGATCACGAGGCAGGCCGACACACCTCGTGGGCGCGGCCCACCAGCCGTGGCCGGTACCGGGTGCGCCGGGGCCGCGGATCGGGCGGACCGTGACATCGGCGGGTGGGCGTGTAGGGATTGCGGTGCCCGCTCCGACTCATCGGTGACGGCCGCCGCCGGGCGGCCACGAAAGGACACCTCCGATGCCCACAGCACTCCCACGGCCGACCACCGTCGAGCGCCGCCCACCGGCCACGACGCCACGCAGCCTGCGGGCGGCGCGAGTCTCGGTCGCCGCCGGTCTGGGCTTCCTGGCCCTACTGCTCATCGTCCACCTGGTACGCACCGACGTGTCGCTGTCCTGGCAGACGACAAGCGAGTACGCACGGGGCGGCGCGGGATGGGTCATGGTCGCCGCCTTCCTGGTATCGGCGGTGAGCCACGGGTCCCTCATGGCCGCGCTGGCCGGCCGACTCCGAGGCGTCGCCGGGCGGGCCGGCCTGGTGGTGCTGGCGGGCGTCGCGGTCGCCACGGCGGTGGGCGGCGTCTTCGTCACCGACCCGATCGACACCCCGCAAAACGCGTTGTCGACCAGCGGCACTCTGCACGGGCTCGGTGCCGGGCTGGCGCTCATGGCCACGCCGGTCGCCGCGCTGCTGATCAACCTGAGGCTGGCCGGCCAGGCACCGGCCGGCAGCCGGACGCGTCGGGTCCTGCGCTGGACCGCGCCGCTGCCGCTCGTCGCGCTGGTGCTGTTCATGACGGCCCAGACCGTTCTGCTAGGTGAGGGCGGCACGTTCGGGCCGGACGTACCGATCGGCGGCCCCGAACGCGTCCTCGTGCTCGCCTACGCGGCGTGGCAGCTCTTGACCGCCCGGATCGTCTCGCGGCCTGCCGCCGACACGATGTAGGCCGTCGCACATCCGCTCCGACTCATCACTGACAGGATCAATCCGGTACATGCGCGAAGGACGTGACGACGATGAAGTACATGATCATGATGTTCGGTGACGGGACCTCCCTCATGGCCACCAGGTCTGAGGAGTGGATTGGGGAGATGATCGGTTTCATGACTCGGCTCGACGAGGAGCTGCGCGATTCGGGTGAACTGGTCTTCCAGGCCGGTCTCGCTGACGGCAGCGCCGCGAAGACGTTCCGCGCCGAAGGTGGGACGGTCACCGCGACCGACGGCCCGTTCGCCGAGGCGAAGGAGTCTCTCATCGGCTACTGGATCGTCGACGTCGCCGACGAGGCCCGGGTCGCCGCCATCGCGTCCCGGATCGTCGAGTACGCCGGGGTCGTCGAGGTGCGTCCGGTGATGGACGCGCCTCCGGAGATGTGAACGGCCGACCGGTCCCCGAGGGTCTGCTGCGCGGCCTCGCGCCGCAGGTCCTCGGGGCGCTCCTGCGCCGGTACGGGCAGCTCGAAGCGTGCGAGGACGCCGCCCAGGAGGCCATGCTCGCGGCGGCGGTGTCCTGGCCGGTCGACGGTCTGCCACGCAGCCCGCTCGCCTGGCTCGTCACCGTCGCGACCCGCCGACTGATCGACGTGACCCGAGCCGACACCGCCCGGCGTCGCCGTGAGGCCGACGATGCCGTCCTGCGTCCTACCGACCCGCCGGTCGTATCGCACCACGACGACGACAACCTCGACCTGTTCTTCATGTGCTGCCACCCGGCGCTGTCCGAGACGTCGCAACTGGCGCTGACGCTCCGCGCCGTCGGCGGGTTGACGACCGCCGAGATCGCCCACGCGTTCATGGTTCCCGAGGCCACCATGACCCAGCGGCTCGTCCGGGCACGGCAGACGCTGCGGTCCTCGGCCGTCCGGTTCGGGGCCGTCCCGGCCGACGACCGCGTGTCCCGCCTCCGCGTGGTCCTGCACGTGCTCTATCTCATCTTCAACGAGGGGTACGTGGCCAGTACCGGCCCGGACGCGCACCGGCCCGAGCTGACCCGGGAGGCGATCCGCCTCACCCGGTTGCTGCGGGTCGCTGTGCCCGACGACGGGGAGGTGGCCGGCCTGCTCGCCCTCATGCTGCTCACCGACGCCCGGTCTGCCGCCCGGGTGGACGCCGCCGGGCTCGTCGCCCTGGCCGACCAGGACCGTACCCGCTGGGACCGCGACCGGATCGAGGAGGGCCTCGCGCTGCTCGACGCCACCCTCGGCCGGTTCTCCGTTGGCACGTACCAGGTCCAGGCCGCCATCGCCGCCCTGCACGACGAGGCGGCCACCGCGGCCGAGACCGACTGGAAGCAGATTCTCGCGTTGTACGACGTGCTGGAAAGAGTCGACCCCCGCCCGGCGGTGACCCTCAACCGGGCGGTCGCGGTCGGTGCCGTCCTCGGTCCCCGGGCCGCCCTCGCCCTCCTCGGTACTCTCGACCCGGACAGCGCGGTCGCCCGCGGCCACCGGCTGCACTCGGTCCGAGCGCACCTGCTCGAACAGATCGGCGACCGGGCCGCTGCCCGCGACGCCTACGCTCGCGCCGCCCGGGGCACCCGCAGCCTGCAGGAGCGGCAGTACCTGCTCAAGCAGGTCGCCCGCCTCGCACCACCCACGGGCTGTCGCCAAAGTGGTCGATGACCTCGACGAGTTGCCGGCGGTGATCCGCACCTGGAAGGACAACCTCAAGACCAACAGCAGCGCCTCGCGACTTGTCCGAGAGCGACAAAGAGATCAGCGCAATGAGGATCCGCGAAGCGCGGGAATCGGGGCCGCAACCAGTAAGGGTGTGGACGCCGTCGGAGACACCAGCCCGGCGATGTAGTCGGAGACCGCGGCGACGGTCGGTTGCCGCCACAACAGGGTCGTCGGCAGCGAGCAGCGGAACCGTTTCTCCAGCCGCCGCCGGATGACCACCGTCAGCACCGAGTCCAGCCCCTGCTCGCCCAGCGGTCAATGCGGCGACAGGTCGGCGGGCGCCAGCCGCATCTCCTTGGCGATCTGCGCACCGACCTCCTCGAGCAGGAACGCGCGCAGCTCCTCCGGCCCCAGGCCGGCGATCGATTCGGCAGCCAAGAAGACCTGGGAACTTCCGCCAGCAAAACCTGGGAAGCCCCGCAATCCCGCAGACGGGTTGGCTCGCAGCCGCCATCTATAGCTGGGGGTCGCAAGCAGCACCGCTGACCCAACCTACGTCCGCCATCTGTCGTTCACAGCCGCCACCAACAGATCACAGGCACAGCGAGTGGCAGGGGTGCAAACACTGCGATGATCACTCCCAGTCGAGAATGAGCTGGGTATGGCGCTTGCGGAAGGTCCGCCCGACCGCTGGCGGTGCTACCGCGGCATCGGCAGGGTAGAGGGCGAAGATTGGGAGGGTGCGAACCGTCCCTGTCGATGTGCGCCGTGGTGCGCAGGCACGCCATCCATGCCGGGACTTCACCGTCGCGCCCGCGAGTACGGAACAATGGCGCCGTAGCGCAGAGGACTACGGACAAGCCGGTGCTTCACAGCCCTCGGCACTGACCCCGAAAGCCCAGCACACCCGTGCACTCGACTTCGAAAAGTGACAACGGGCGTCAGTTTCCGAAGCCGAGTACATACCGTTTAGCCCTCCATCACCGGACAGCTTCACGGGCCACCTATCTGAGACGACATCGCCGCAGGTCGCGTCGCCACCGACCGGCGGCGCGGCGTGTCTCGTTGAGCGAACCTCGATTGAGACAGTCAAGATCGCAGTCGCACTTCATGGTGGCTGGCAACATCCGTCCCTGCAGGTAGCCGTGTCGGCGATCGGCGGGTGTTGGTGTTACTGGTTGTCCTTGAGGAGTTGTTGTATGCGGGTGAGGAATGCCTGGCGGACCTCTTCTGGGTGCAGTATCTGGAGTGGTCGGCCGAGGCTGAGCAGGTAGCGGGCCAGGCCGTCGGCGTCTGGCCCGCCGATGTCGATGATCGTGGCGTCATTGCCGTCCGGCTGGTGGACGCCGACCGTTGGGGGTACCAGCCTGCGGGCCTCATCGGCCGGTAGGGCCAGGCGGATGGTCACCCGCACCGGGTAGGGCCTCAGCGCGATGCCCGTGCTGCCCATCTGTGCTGGATCTGGCGGGTCGGGCAGGGCAGTGGCCTGCCCGGTGGCTGTGGCATCGATGATGCGATCGGTACGGAAGGTGCGCCAGTCCTGCCGTGTCAGGTCGTAGGCGAGGAGATACCAGCGGCGGCCGGTGTAGATGAGCCGGTAGGGGTCCACTCGGCGGGTGGACGTCGTTGCGGCCCGGTCGCGGTAGGTCAGCTGGGTGCGTTCGCCTCGCCGGCACGCGGTGGCCAGGTCGAGCAGCAGCGCGGGGGAGATCTGGCTGTCGTCGGGTTGCGCGGTGTGGGTGAATGCGGCGTCCAGTTCGCCGAGCCGGTCGGCGATCCTGGCCGGCAGCACCTGGCGTAGTTTCAGCAGCGCCGACAGGGCTGCCTGGTCGCTGCCGGAGACTCCGCTGAAGGCGGCGGTGCGCAGCCCGACAGCGACCGCGAGGGCCTCCTCCTCATCAAGGATCAGTGGCGGGATGCTGGTTCCGGGCCCGAGGTGGTAGCCGCCCCATGGGCCCATCTCCGATTCGATGCCGTAGCCGAGCTCACGGAGCCGGGCGATGTCGCGGCGAACCGTCCGTTCGGTGATCTCCAGCCGGGCGGCCAGATCAGCGCACGTCCAGGACTGCCGCGTTGACAGCAAAGACAGCAGCCGCAGCAGCCGCGCCGAGGTGTTGAGCACGGACAACAGTCTGCTCGATGACCAGGACCGTTTCTGACCGGGTCATACCGTAACGTCGCCGGCGACCGAGAACTCCTCGGCCGAAAAGTCCATGACGACGACGATGACCTCCCGCCAATGCGGGTGAGATGACGGGCCCGGATGGGCGCACGTAACCGACGAGGGGCAAAACCCATGGAAGCACGCATGAAGAGCGTGGCGAATCCCGACGTGATCACAGGGATCCAGCATCTCCACAAGGCGATTCACGCCGGTGGCGTCGACCCGCTCGTGCTCGAGCTGGTCCATCTGCGGGCCAGCCAGATCAACGGCTGCAGCCCGTGTGTGTTCGCCGGTGTCCAGTCGGCGAAGAAGCATGGAGAGACCGAGGAGCGGCTGCACAACGTGGTCGCGTGGCGTGAGACCCCGTTCTTCACCGAGCAGGAGCGGGCAGCGCTCGCGCTGACCGAGGCCGCCACCCGGATCCAGGACGGCGCGCCGGGCGTGAGCGACGAGATCTGGGACGCTGCTGCCACCCACTTCGATGAGAACCAGATGTCCGCGATCATCCTGAACATCGCCATCACCAACTTCTTCAACCGGATCAACCACACGATCCGGGAGCAGGCCGGCAAGACCTGGTGAAGGCGGGCGGGCGTCATCCGTTCAGAGGCCGCGGTGGCGACGTGGCGAAGGACGTGATCGGCCGGTTCCACCGCTGACCGATCCAGCGCCACTTCCGGCCGGCCCCCGTCCTGGGCTCCCACCTTCGGGTGACCGCCGGCAACCATCCCTTTGGTGATCATCAGGGGCACATGACGATGAGCGACGAACTATTGGAACTGGCCGTTACCGATGCCCGAGCCTGGCGGGAGTGGCTCAGCAGGCACCACGACAGCTCGGCAGGGGTGTGGCTGGTCCTCGCCAAGCAGAACACGACCCGGCCCACCAGCCTGATCTATGACCAGGCGCTCGACGAAGCCCTGTGCCACGGCTGGATCGATGGTCGGCTACGACGGCGGGATGAGATCACTTTTTGCCGGCGCTTCACCCCTCGCGGGAGGATGAGTCCCTGGTCAGCGCGGAACGTTTCCATCGTCACCCGTCTGATCAGCGAGGGCCGGATGCATCCGGCCGGACTGACGGAGGTCGAACGCGCCAAGGCCGACGGCCACTGGGAGGCGGCCTACGCGGGACAAGCCGGCATCGAGGTACCAGCCGACCTGGCCGCCGCATTGGCCGCGAAACCCCAGGCACAAGCGATGTTCGACATCCTCACCTCCCAAAACCGCTACGCCGTTCTCTATCGGATCGCGAACGCCAAACGCGCCGAGACCCGAGCCCGCCGGATCACCCAGTTCGTTGACATGCTCGCCCGCGGCGAGGCGATCCACCCGCAAAGGCGCGCCCTCGGCAGTTGAATGCGGGCCCACGCCTCTCCCCGCCGCGCTCCTCCAAGCCCACGCTCATGGCGGCTCGGCGTTCGGCCAGACCCGGAACCTTACCCAGCCCCCAAGAACCCGTCATGGCCTGTCACTGCCCTGGGGTGATCTCTTGGTTCGGCTGAGGGCGAGGTATCGCTGTAGCGAGGTCTTGGGGATGCCGGTGTTGGTGGCGATCATCTCGAGAGAGTCCCCTGGGGCTTTGAGGAGCCGGGTGTATTCGATCTTCTCTGCGGGGTGCGCGACGGGGCGTCCGACGTGCCGGTCGTTCGCTTCCGCCACGGCGCGGGCGTGGGCGGCGCGTTCGGCGGTGAAGGTGCGTTCCATCTCGGCGAACAACGCCAAGAGGAGGAAGGCGATCCGTGCCATGCCCTCGTCGGCGGTGTTGATCGGTAGCGGGTCGGCCAGCGACCGCACCCCCACACCGCGTTCGGACAGGTCGTGGACGAGGTTGAGGACTTCGCGGAGGTTGCGGCCGATCCGGTCGAGGGTGTGACCCCGATACGAGGCGGGCCCCGGCCGATGTCGTTCGGCCGGGGCTTGCGGTTCGGGTGTTATGTGGTGTCAGCGGGTTGCGGTCGGACAGAACTCGGTCTCGACCGCCTTGGTGAGGGCGGCGATCGGGTTGTTCCAGTCGCCGTTCATGTTGGTGACGATGGTGTGTTTGCCGTCGCGGCTTCCCATGGCGTAGGTGTAGGAGCCGTTGATGGCGCCGCCCATGCCCCAGACGGTCTGTCCGCAGGACAGCTGCTGCTGCCAGGTGCCCATGCCGTAGCGTGTGCCGGGGATCCAGGCCGACCCTTCGGTCGAGATGGTGGTGTTCCAGATCTCCTTCTGCTGGGCAGGTGGCAGCAGCGTGCCGTCGTGCAGCGCGGTCAGGAAGCGGCTCAGGTCCCCGGTGGTGGAGACGACGCCGCCGGCGGCCCAGGCGTAGGAGGCGTTCTGCTCGGTGACGTCGTAGGTCTTGGCGTCGGGGTCGGCTGACCACAGCGTGGAGTAGTGCCGCGGGTGCGGTCCGCGGATCCTGGTCTCCTTGCCCGGCAGGTACGTCCCGGACAGGCCGAGCGGGCGGGCGATCCGCCCGGCGAGCTGCTCGGCGTAGGTGGTGCCGGTCGCCTTCTCGATGATCATTCCCGCGAGGTCGTAGTTGGCGTTGGAGTAGCGGAAGGCGGTGCCGGGCGCGAAGTAGGGCGGATAGGCCATCGCGACGGCGATCAACTCTTCCGGATTGACATGGTCGAAGCGGTGTTCGAGGAAGCCGGGCCCGGAGTACTTGTCGAGCATCTTCTCGTCCAGGTACATGTTGTAGAGCCCGCTGGTCTGGTTGAGGAGCTGCCGGATGGTGATCTTGCTGCCGTCGTTGCCGTTGCCCGTGACCAGGCCGGGCAGCCACGTCTGCACCGTGTCATCCAGGCTCAGCTTGCGCTCGGCCGCCAGTTGCAGCACCAACGTGGCGGTGAAGGCCTTGGTGATGCTGCCGACGCGGAAGCGTTCCTGCGGCATACGCCGGCGGCCGCTCTGGGTGTCGGCCACTCCCGCCGCGGCGAACGTACGCCTGCCGCTGTCACGCACCTCGGCGACCATGCCCGGAATTCCGGCGGCCACCGTCTCATCCAGCACGGTCTGGACCACCGGGCGGGTCTCGGCGCTCGCCGGGGCGACCGTCAGAGGGGTGGCTGCCACCAGCGTCACCGCGGTGGCGAGCGTTCGCAAGGTCATCAAAGAGGGCATCAGAAACTCCTGCTGATCGAGAAAGAGGTGTCAAGGGGGTCAGACGGCGGGGCGGAAGGCCGCGTCGAGGACGTCGATGAACAGGCCCATGGGCGGCATGCCCCAGTCGCCGTTGACGTTCTGGGTGACGACGCGCTTGCCGTCACGCGTGCCGTACAGGTAGGACCAGGTGCCGGTGATCATGCCGCCGTGGCCGTAGACGGTGGTGCCGCCGGGCAGGGTGAGCGAGGAGATGCCCAGGCCGTAGCTGTAGCCGTCCAGCCATTTGCCGTCGGGGACAGGGGTCATGGTGAACATCTCGCTCTGCTGGGCGGGCGGCAGGAGCCGGCCGCTGAGCAGGGCGTTGAGGAAGGTGCCGAGGTCGGCGGCGGTGGAGATGATCTCGCCGACGCCGAAGGCGTAGGACGGGCTCAGCTCGGTGACGTCGTGGGCCGGCGCGTCGGCGTCGGGCAGCATGAGCTTGGAGTAGCTGTGGGTGTGGGGGCCGCGGAAGCCGGTCTCGTGGCCGGGGGCGTAGGTGCCGGTCAGCTTGAGCGGCCGGGCGATGCGGTAGGCGAGGGCGTCGGCGTAGGACATGCCCGCCGCCTTTTCCACGATCATGGCGGCGAGAACGAAGTTGGTGTTGGAGTAGCCCCAGTCCTGGCCTGGCTGGAAGTCGACCGGGTGGGAGACGGCGATCTTCACCAGGTCCTCGGGGGTGAGCTTGTCGAAGCGGTGCTCCAGCAGCTTGGGCGTCCAGTAGCGCTCGAGCATGCCCTCGTCGAGGGTGTAGGCGTAGATGCCGCTGGTGTGGTTGAGCAGGTGCCGGATGGTGATCTTGGTGCCGTCGTGGCCGTTGCCCTGAACGAGGCCGGGCAGCCACTGCTCCACGGTGTCGTCCAGGCTCAGCTGGTATTCGGCGGCCAGTTGCAGGACCAGGGTGGCGGTGAAGGTCTTGGTGATGCTGCCGACGCGGAACTGCTCCTGCGCCGTACGGGGACTGCCGGTGGCGGTGTCGGCCACGCCGGCGGAGGCGAACCAGTGCTGGCTGCCGTTGCGGATCTCGGCGATCATGCCGGGGTAGTTCTGCTCGGTCACGGCGGCGTCCAGCAGGCGCTGAACCTCGGCCTGGCCGGGGACGATCAGGTTCGCCGGGGTGGTGGCCTGGGTGGTCATGTGGGTCTCCTTCGGGGGCTGGCCGGGCTGATCGCCCGCCCTGTCGTCGATCTTCGCGATGACGGAAAAGCTACGTTGCATACAACGGATCGTCAATCACGATTCCGCGAAGCAGCAGAGTAATTGCAGGTCATAAGCCAATATTCGTTGCATGATGACTGCCCGTTAATGCAATTTGGATCAACGGTAGTTGCATGTCGTTGCCGTCGGATGCACACTGTCCGTCAAAACGAGATCCACTCAGCCGCACGCGCGCGGTCGAGCGAGCAGGAGGCGGACGCCGTGCCCGGAGACAGGCTCACCCAGCAGGACCGCCGTCAGATCGCCGACGGGCTGGCCGACGGTCTCACCTACGCCGAGATCGCCCGCCGCCTGAAGCGGCCCACCTCGACCGTCACGCGCGAGGTGATGCGCAATGGCGGCCCCGGCGCCTATCGCGCCGACCAAGCCCTGCGCGCCGCCGCCCGGCGCGTCCCCCGTCGCAGGACCACCACCCTCCCGGCGAGCGCGCGCGGCGATGCCGACGCCCACGGGCGCGACCTGAAAACCGTGCGCGAGGTGGCTGACCAGCTCACCGACCTACTGATGCAGGCAGGGATCCCGCAGATGATGGCCAAAGTGCTGGCCACCTTGTACACCACCGACAGCGGCAGCCTCACCTCCGCCGAGCTCGTCCAGCGCCTGCAGGTCAGCCCCGCCTCGGTCTCCAAAGCCGTCGGCTACCTCGAAGCCCAAGAGCTCATCCGGCGCGAACGCGACCCCCGGCGCCGGGCCGAGCGGTACGTCATCGACGACGACGTCTGGTACCAGGCCATGGTCGCCAGTGCCCGCGCCAACGCTCTGCTCGCCGACACCGCCCGGCAAAGCGCACGCACCCTCGGCCCCACCACCCCGGCCGGCGTCCGGCTGGCGAGCATGAGCCAGTTCCTCAACCGCGTCGGTGAGGACCTGGTCCGCTCGGCCGAGCACTGGCGCCAGGCCTATGCCACCCCGCAGACGAGCGAGCGTGGGTAAGGCAGCGCGTGAGGCACAGGTCCGTCCCGCTTGAAAACCCCGTGTAGGGCCTGGCCCAAGCTGAAACAGTCGGGCTAGGAGGTCAAACGCGTCGGCGTGCAGCCCTCGGGGCACGGTTTTGTTGTCCACGAGGCCAAGGGGCTCCACGGGCGTGCCGGCCACTTCGCCCCGGTCAGCGGCATTGCCGCAGCCGGTCGGCGAAGCCGACTCCCCCGTAGGCTCGCGAGCCCGGGGTGCGCGGTGTGGCCTGGTCAGCGCGGTGGAAGACCAGGCCGCCGGTGTCAGGCCCTGGCCGCGCGCTCGCGTTCGTAGGCGGCGTTGATGCGCAGCGCCTCGGCGAGCTGGTCTTCCAGGATGATGATGCGGCAGGCGGCTTCCACGCCGGTGCCCTGGTCGACCAGTTCCCGGGCGCGCGCGGCCAGGCGCAGCTGGTAGCGGGAGTAGCGGCGGTGACCGCCGCCTGAGCGTTTCGGCTCGATCAGATGGGCGGCGCCCAGAGCCCGCAGGAACGTGGCGGTGACGCCGAGCATCTCGGCGGCCGCGCCCATGCTGTAGGCGGGGTAGTCCTCATCGTCGAACCGATCTTCGGCCGTGCGTTCGGCCTCATCCGTGATCCTGCCGCGGGCGAGCGTGTCACCCTCGGCAGCCGAGCGACGTTGATCCAGGACGACGAACTGCCCGGCGCAGGCTGAAGTCGAAGGTTGAAAGTCAAGGGTTGACGGCAGAAGGTCGGACGTGACGGGGTGGGCGCACCCCGACCACGTCCGACCTGTGCGAGAGCCTGCCCGATGTGCCCAAGACCACCCTGTACCGGCACGTCGGCATGCTCGCCAACGCCGGACTGCTGGAAGTCGCCGGCGAGCAGCGGGTGCGCGGGATGATCGAGCGCCACTATCGCCTCCGGCACGACGCCCTTCACGTCGACCTCGACACGGCCCAGGCCATGTCGAACGAAGACCACCGTCACGGGTTCGCGGTGGCCATGGCGGCGCTGCTCGCCGAGTTCAACGCCTATCTCGATCGGCCGGGAGCCGACCCTGCCGCGGATCGGCTGGGGTATCGGCAGGGGACGTTGTGGCTCAGCCCCGAGGAGATGGAGGAGGTCGCGGGTGAGTTGCTGGAGGTGCTCACAGCCCGGGCGGGGAACGGGCCCGCACCGAGGCGGCGACCGCATGTGATCAGCGCGATCTTCTTTTCCGACGGAACAGCGGAACAAGGACGACGGGGGCTCGTGACTGCAGACGATCCAGCCTCGCCAGCCGATTCCCCCCTGGAGGCCAACCCCCGGTGAGCGGCCGCTGTTGCGTTTCCCCTCATCGCCGGCCGGGAGGGCGAGCGAGGTGTTCGCCTTCAGCCTGCCGGTGCTTGAGCACGTGCACGAGCGGTGGCAGCTCATACGGGCGCTGCTGGGGCGGCGGCGGCCTGGTGTACGCGCGCGGCGAGCGGCTGCTGTCCGCTGTGGTCAGGAAGGAGCTGCTGGATGCAGGCGGGCGCGCTTCGGCCTCGCTCGACCTGCTGGTGGTCGGCGTGGTGGGGGCATTCGTGGCGCTGCTGCGCTCCTGGGCGGACGGCGAGACCACCACCACGCCCGCGCAGCTCGACGCCGCCTTCCGCGCTTGCGTCGAACCCGGCGTACGCGCCGCGCTGAGCGCTCAGGAGTAGGCCCGCGGCCGCCCTGGATCAGCGGGTCGCCGGTGGGGCCTGCCGTCGGATGACGATGCTGCCGTGCCGCATCCGGCCCGCCAGGTGGATGCGCAGCGTCTCGGGCGTGTCATCGCCAGCGTCGCTGCGGATGTCCAGGGCGCCGTGCCGTACTGACAGGTCGTTGGCGTCTACCACCACGCCGGGCACGAGGATCAACTCCACGATGCCGCCGCTCACCCGCATCTCGATGACCAGCTCGGGCCCGCTGCGCACGGCGCGGGTCAGGTCCAGCATCACCTCACACCACGCGGTGCGCAGCGCAAGCCGGTGCGGCAGCCTCCACGGGCCGTCACGGCGCACCGAACCGTGCCGCTCCTTGATGGTGAGCAGCTCGGTGGGCGCGCCGATCAGGTCGGTGACGAGCGAGCTCAGCGCATCAACGGTGCGAGAGGTCAGCGCCGCGCCGACCCGCTCGTCGAACTCGGCCGGGTCGAGCCGGCCGTCGGCGACGGCGTCGTGCAGCACTGCGATGGTCTGATCGCGTTCCGCGTCGGACGCGCGCAGCGCGGGTGAACTGGACGGATCGGTCGGCATCAGGCCTCCTGCCTCAGCCAAGGCAGGATCGGACAGCCTTGCCCAGGTTCGAGGCCCGCGGGTCGTCGGGCCGGAAGTTCCAGAGGTTGGTGACATAGCAGAAGCCGACACCGGTATCGGGGTCGCCGAGGGCGATCGATCCGCCGGAGCCCGGGTGGCCGAACGATCCCGGCCCGACCATCGGCGTCATGGGGCCTGGTCGCCAGAATCCCAGGGACATGTTGAAGGAGCGGTCGGCGGGGATGTCCAGGCCCGGCGGCAGGCCGTACATCCGCGTCTTGTCGGTCTGGACGGCCGTCATCCGCTCGACCGTTGGCGGATCGAGCAGCCGGATCCCGTCGACGTCGCTGACCGTGGCGGCGTACATCCGCGCCAGCGAGTGCGCGTCCGCGATCATGTTCGCGGCCGGGAACTCCGACGCGCGCCAGGCACGCGACAACATGTACTCCCCGGACGTGTTGTCCAACGCGCCGCCGAGCTCAGCGGCGCGCATCTGGAGCGAGCCTGGGCTCCACATGGATTCGACCCAGGCGGTGACGGTGTCCGCATCGAGCCCGGTGGCCGCGATCATCCCGGCGAGCAGCTCCTCCACGCTGAACGGAGCGGCGAAGTGGAGCTTGGACACCCGCTTCTCGTGTTCCTCGGGCAGCCCGATCCAGGCGCTGAGCCCGAGCGGGGCGGCCACCTCTTCGGCGAAGAAGGTGCCGAGTGACTTGCCGGTGATCCGGCGCACGACCTCGCCGACCAGAAAGCCGTAGGTGACGGCGTGGTAGACGTGCTGGGTGCCCGGCTGCCACAGCGGCTTCTGCGCCTCGATCGCGCGGATGACCGGGTGCCACGCGCACGCCTGCTCGAACGTCAGCGGTCCGTCGACGAGCGGGAGACCGGCCTGGTGTGACAGCAGCCAGCGCACTGTGATCTGGTCCTTGCCGTGGGCGGCGAACTCAGGCCAGTACCTGGCCACCGGGGCGTCCAGATCCAGCTCACCGCGCTGTGCCAGCATGTGGGCGCAGATCGCGGTGGCGCCTTTGGTGGTGGAGGCGACATGGACGATCGTGTCTTCGCTCCACGGCCGGTTCGCCTCGCGATCGGCCAGGCCGCCCCACAGATTGGCGACGGGGCGGCCGCCCACGTAGACGCAGCACGCCGCGCCCACCTCGCCGGAGTCCTCGAAGTTCACGCGAAACGCGTCGGCGAGTTCTCCCCAGCCTTTCGTCACCTGGACGAGCCCGTTCTTCTCCAGCCGCAGCAGGATGGTGTAGACCGTGCCTTCGACGACGTCGGCGAAGCCGAGTTCGTTCAGCCGGCGCGTGATGGCGTATCCGTAGGTCTCCTCGCTGCCGATGATTTCCAGCACGCAGCTCTCAAGCGTGCCCTTCAGCATCTCCGTCAGGTCAGCACGGCGACGGTCCGGTGCCAGGGCGGTCGGCGATGGTGGACGCCATGAGGTGCTCGGAGATCGAAGCTGGCAGCTATTCGGTGATGCTAGATACCAGTAGTCAGCAACACCGAGTAGCAATAGGGGGAAGGCGTCCCATAGGCAGATCACGAGATGCTCAAGGGCACGCTGGAGGGCATCGTCCTGGCGATCTTGTCCGGCCGGCCCGCATACGGCTACGAGATCACGGCCTGGCTGCTGGATCAGGGCTTCTCCGACATCACCGAAAGCACGATCTACGCGCTGCTGGTCAGGATCGAGCCCTTGTTCAACTCCCGCGACTGGGTGGGTCCACCCCGCCCCGACGGTGCCGAGGATGATGGCGGGCATGGACGAGCCGGGCGACTTCGCCAAACGCTTCACCGTCACGATCGGCCTGCACGAGGACTTCATCGTCGCCCGCGTCGTCGGCTAGCTCGATTACGCCTCTGCCGGGTTTCTGCACCAGCTGGTCAAAGACGCCTGGGCGACGACGCAGCCGGCCGGGCTGGTGGTGGACCTGAGCGGGCTGACGTTCTGCGACTCGATGGGCGTCGGCGTGCTGGTGCTGCTGCGCCAGAGCCGGGAACAGCACAGCACTCTGGTCCTGTCGGCCCTGCCGCCCCGGTTGGAGCGCATCTTGACCATCACCGGCCTGCGTACCGCCTTCCAGATCGAGGCCTCGGTCGAAGAGGCCACCACCCAGGTCACCCAACCAACGCCGAGGCCGGCGGCCGAGCAACCTCCCAGTGAGCCAGAGCCCGCCTGAGCCCCGAGCCCGCTCAACCGCCGGCCGTCCCGGTCAACCCCCCGGTTTGGGCCTGGTGTCCGTTCTCATTGAAGGTGGCCTGTTCCGAGCCCTTGACCAGAGCGGGCCCGATTGATCGAGATACATCGTCTTCTCACTCAGCCTGGCCGGAGGCGCTATGCGGGCAATGTTCGATGAGACGAGCCGAGACCCTGACCTTGGTGGACGCCTCCCGCCGAGCCACCTTCCCCCGTTCGGGCGGGATTGATTGAGAACGGGCCGAGATCGGCGAGACAGGACACCTGGCCTGCCCTGAAGTTGCTCGAGCGACCGTCCCGAAATCACCGTTTGATGGACGCTGGCACAGGCCCGCGCTCGCGACCCGGGCCCACAGCGCCTTGCTTGTGATCGGAGATGCTCCGGCGTTGCCGGTGCTCTCCGGTACGGCGGCCACGCCCGGGTCCTCTACCAACCACCCGGCCGACCAGCGGCCGCGGTGTCCGGGTCGGGCCGAGGGCGCGCTTTTGTGGGTGGATCGCCTCGCCGCGGGCGAGCATGTCAACGAACTGGGTGATCCGGCGGGCTCGGGTCTCGGCGCGTTTGGCGTTCGCGATCCGATAGAGAACGGCGTAGCGGTTTTGGGAGGTGAGGATGTCGAACATCGCTTGTGCCTGGGGTTTCGCGGCCAATGCGGCGGCCAGGTCGGCTGGTACCTCGATGCCGGCTTGTCCCGCGTAGGCCGCCTCCCAGCGGCCGTCGGCCTTGGCGCGTTCGACCTCGGTCATTCCGGCCGGATGCATCCGGCCCTCGCTGATCAGACGGGTGACGATGGAAACGTTCTGCGCTGACCAGGGACTTCGCCTCCCGCGAGGGGTGAAGCGCCGGCACACGATTAACGGGTGTTTGTGTCACCGGTCCAGCAGGCGCTGAATGTCCTCAAGGAGTTTCGTGTCAGCGGCCAGATGCGCCTCGGCGTTGTCGAACAGCGCATCGGCCAGTGGCGACAGCCCCGCCTTCGCCTCTCGCCCCGCGGTGATCCCCGCGCGCAGACCCTCCAGCGCCCGGGCGGACGCCGTCACCAGCTCCCGCGCCTCGCCCGAATCCAGCAACGCATGCCAGCGCAGCGCCAGCGCGAAGTCGGACCTGGTGGAGTGCGGAGGTGCGGACAGCGCCTTGCGCAGCAGGGCGCGTAGTGTGCGCCGGCCCTCGGGCGTGATCGCGTACACACGGCGCAGCCGATCGCCGGTCCGCTCCTCCGCATGCGTCTCGGCCAGCCCCTCGGCCTCCAGCTTGGCCAGGGCGTGATAGACCGACCCCGGTTTCACATCGGTCCACTGCTCCAGCGCCCCGGTCGTGACGAGCTGGTTGATCTCGTATCCGTGGCGCGGCCCCTCATCGAGCAGCCCCAGGACGAGCATCCGGGTCGACGACACTCGAACCCCTCTCCGCGATAGTCAAGCTTGACCATATCAGTCACCCATGCTCTGATAGTCAAACTAAATTATTCAAAGTGGAGGATAAGCATGTTCTTCCTCTCACGGCGTATGGACGCGCTCGTTCGCGCGTACACACGGCTGGGCAGATTCAGCGGCGCGGTGCTCGTCGCCCGCGGGAACCGGCAGGTCTTCGCCAAGGGCTACGGCAACGCCGACCACGAGCGTGCCGTGCCCAACACGCCGCGCACGGCGTTCAGGATCGGCTCCCAGACCAAGACCTTCACCGCGATCGCGATCCTGCTCCTGCAGGAGCAGGGCAAGCTCCGTATCGCCGACCCGATCGGCCACCATCTGCCCGGTTACCCGCACGGCGACGCGATCACGCTGCACCACCTGCTGACCAACACCTCCGGCATCCCCGACTACGTCACCACCGAGGACTTCACCCGCATCATGGGAACGCCACGCACCAGAGCGGCGCTCATCGCCGGCTTCAAGGACCAGCCCCTGCTGTTCGAACCGGGCGCGCGGATGAGCTACAGCAACTCGGGATGGATCCTGCTCGGCGAGGTGATCGAGCGGGCGTCCAGCCTCACCTACGGCGAGTACATCCGCAAGCACATCTTCGCCCCGCTCGCCATGGAGCACACCGGCCTGACCGACGACCCTCCTGCCGAAGGACACGCCATCGGCTACAAGGCCGGCGACGGCCGGCTCACCCGCACCCCGTACCTGCACAACTCCAACCAAGACGCCGCTGGGGCCCTGCACTCGACAGCCGAAGACCTGCACCGCTGGAACCGCGGCCTGCCCCGCCTGCTACGCCCCGATTCGCTGGCGGACCTCACCAAGCCGCACGCCATGGCCGACGGGATCGGCTACGGCTACGGCTGTGCGGTACGCGGCGACCGCGTCGAGAGCTCCGGCGGCACCATCGGCTTCGTCAGCATCTCGGCACACCACCGTCGCGACGACCTTTTCGTTACCGTGCTGGCCAATATCGAGAACGCCGCGTTCACCGAGATCGAGACCGCCCTCACGGCGATCGCCCGCGGCGAGGCGTACGAGCTGCCCAGCCGCCGGGCCTTCGTCACCCTCGACCCGGCCGTCCTCGACCGGTACACCGGCCGTTACACGATGCGGCACATGGGGCGCACCTCCACGATGGACGTCACGCGCGAGGACCACCGGCTGATGGTAGAGGTGCACGGGCTGACCAAGACCGAACTGCGACCCATGTCCGAAACTCGTTTCTTCGCCAGGATGAAGGGCGAGGTCGAGCTGGACTTCCTCGCGTCCGGCGAGGTCGCACTGAACTGGGCGGGCCACGACGTCACCGCCCACCCCACCGCCTGATCCTCGCCACCTGCCAGGGGCCATGCCGTCCTCCAGCAAGGCTGGACAACGGTAACAACGCTCGCCGCCAACTGAACGGCCAGGAAGGCGACCCTCCTCGCCGTTTGTGCCTCTCTCCAGGAACGCGATGCTTCCCATAGACGTGAGCCGGCCCGTAACCCATCGCCCGCGGGCGACGCATGTCCGGCGGCTCCGCAGGAGGCGGCCAGGCGGTGATGCGACGTAAGCCCAGGCGATCTCTACCTCCCAGCGGCACATGCCACCTTCCCGCCTGCAATTCGAGGAGCTCACGGGGATGCTCGACCTGGATGCCGCCCGCGCCGAACGCACCGCTGCCGGCGACCCCTTCCCGCTGCGGTTTCGCGGCCAGATCAGCTGCACGCTGCCGCCGGAGCTGCCGCTGGACGCGCTGGAGCCGCTGACGGAGATTGACGTGGACATCGCGCTCATCTTCCGCACCGCGATCGACGCGTTCAAAGGCCAGGACGCCGATGCCGCCACCGTGTCCGTCCTGGACACCGTCATCGACCTGCTGGTGATGAGCAAGAAACTTCCCGACGAGGTCCTGGAAGCCGTCAAGAAGATCGGCCGCCGCCTCATGGGCGACCAGGGCTACGAAGCGTTCATCGCGGCGCACCCGTCGGTGCCGGACGTGATCGCCTCGGCAAGAGCCTGCTCGGCATCTACGGGATCCGCCTGGGGGAATCCCCGAAGCCCTCCGCCACCTCCAGCGATGGGACGACATCGACGCAGACTTCGCCCAGCGCTACCCCCATGTTGACCTCCGTGGACTCTGGCGAGCCCCTGGCCAGCCCGGCTTCCTCGGAGTCCGCCGTTTCCTAGCGCTCGTCAACCGGCTCCCCCACGACGCGCTCGTGCATCAGACGCCCGACCAGCGGGCCGACTCGCGGGACCGCAAGGACGAGCTTCTCGCCCAGCTCGGTGAGGAGATCGGCGTCCTGGCCGCCGATCACCGCAGGAAGAAGCCGCGCACGTTCCACCGGCCGGACTGGGTGAAGAAGGCGTCGCGGACCGGGGCGGGCCAGAGCGGCATGGACCGGGCGTTCGCCGTCATGGCGGCGACCGCTCAGACGATCGTATGAAGGCGCTTCGGCCGGGTTCCTTCAGCCTCAGGTACACGTGGAGCACGACGGTCAGGTGCCGTTCATTGAGGATCAGGATCCGGTCCAGGAGTTCGCGGCGCAGGGTGCCGATGACGCGCTCGCAGATGGCGTTCATCCTCGGTCTCTGGGGCAGCGTTGTGATGATCCGCAGCCCTTCGGCTTCGAAGATCTCCCTGAAGGCGGAGGTGAAGAGCGGATCCCGATCGTGGATCACGAACCGCAGCCCGGCGGTGCGCTCCCCCAGGTCCATCGCCAGGCTACGGGCCTGCTACACCGTCCACGCCCCGGTCGGGTGCGCGGTCACTCAGGCCAGGTGCAGTCGGCCCGGCCCGGCGGGGCGCCGGAGCGATACCCGCCGCGTGCATGATCTCCCACACCTGGAGGCCGCGATCGCATGGCCCAGACGCGCCAACTCGCCCTGGATTCTTCTGTGCCCCCAGGTCGGGTTCTTCTGCGCCATTCGAATGATCAGCGCCTTGACCGGCCGGCGGGTGCATGGCCGTCCCGGGCGCCTTCTGTCAGCGCCCCCACCGCGGCCGGCCACCGAGCTGACGGCGGAGCACCTGGTTCTCTTGACGCAGCACCAGCAGCTCAACGTCCTTCGA
Source organism: Nonomuraea rosea (assembly GCF_039539705.1). Classification (NCBI taxonomy): domain Bacteria; kingdom Bacillati; phylum Actinomycetota; class Actinomycetes; order Streptosporangiales; family Streptosporangiaceae; genus Nonomuraea; species Nonomuraea rosea. The sequence continues at coordinate 61,019 of NZ_BAABDQ010000051.1, forward strand.
CAGATCAGCGCGGACCAGCACCGTCAGCAGGCCGAACAAGCACCTCACCGACCGGCAGACAAGCGACAACAACACGCCGCGATGGTCGCAGCAGCCGCCCTGATCATGCAGCAAAACCCCAGCTCACACATGAAACCGAGTTTCCGAGCGGGACACCATTGTGTCGGGGTCGACCACCAGGTCGGCGTACCGGCAGGTGGCTCGGATGGCGACGGCGTTGGGCTCGTCCACCTCCGCCACCCACCGGACGGCCTCGTCGGGCGCCTTGCCGAAACGCACGTGCCGCTTGACGAGGCGGTCCAGGCGGACGCGGTCGTCGAGGTCGGCGTACCAGACCTCGGTCATGGCCGCCCGCACCCGCCGCCACGGATCGTCCTCCATGAGCAGGTAGTTGCCCTCGCTGACGACGACCCGCGCCTCCGGCGGGACCGGGATGGCGCCGGCGATCGGCTGCTCGATCTCGCGGTCGAAGGACGGGGCGTAGACGACGTTCGTGGTCTCGGCACGGATGCGGCGCAGCAGCGCGAGGTACCCGTGAGCGTCGAAGGTGTCGGCGGCGCCCTTGCGGCCCCGCCGCCCGAGCCGTTCGAGCTCGACATCGGCCAGGTGGAAGCCGTCCATCGGCACCCACACCGCCGGCAGCCCGGCCGCGGTGAGGCGGGCGACCAGCCGATCGGCCAGGGTCGACTTGCCCGCACCGGGGCAGCCCGCGATGCCCAGCACGACGCGGTCGCCGCCCGAGGCGAGCCCGCTTACCCGCTCGACCAGGCCCTCGCCGGTCACCGTGCGCCGCTGACGGCGAGCGCGGTCTCCAGGTATCGGCGGGCATGGCCGGCCAGGGCGGCCCCGTCCGTCCACAGGTCGCGCCAGATGGCGAGGTCGTTGGAGAGCCCGGGGGCGACCACCGCCGAGGAGAACGACTCGAACGTCACCGGCCCCTGGTAGCCGATGTCGGCGAGGGCGTGGAAGAAGCCGGTGAGGTTCAGGTGCCCGGAGCCGAGGAAGCCGCGATGGTTCTCGCCGACGTGCACGTATCCGAGCCGCTCCCCCACCTCCAGCACCGGCCTGATCAGATCGTCCTCCTCGATGTTCATGTGGTAGGTGTCGAGGTGGACGAGGACGTTGTCCTCGCCGATGTCGTCGGCCAGCCGCAGCGCTTCACGCGCGGTGTTCACCACGTTCGTCTCATAGCGGTTGCACACCTCCAGGCCCAGGTTGACACCCTGTGCGGCGGCCTGTCTCGCCAGCCCGCGGATCACCGTCACCGCGTTCGCCCGGCCCCGGGCTGTGACCGGGCGCCCGTACTTGCCGAGGGCGCTGTAGAGCGCGCCGGTGAAGATGCCGCCGCCCAGCGCCACCGTCGCGTCGAGGGAGGCCGCGAGCAACCGCTCGCCCCTGGCGACGACCTCGGCGTCGTCGCTGGAGACGTCGGCGTCGAACGCCAGCCCGCGCGAGCAGGCCACCTGAATCCCGGCGGCGGCCAGGGCGTCCCGGGCATGGCCGAGGTCGAGGTTGTCCAGGTCGTGCAGGGAGAGCTCCAGCAGGTCGAAGCCCGCCTCCGCGGTGCCGCGCACCGCGAGGTCGACGGACTCCCTGGAGGTGTCACCGGCCCACACCAGGGCGTGGATGCCGAGCGGGTTGGGCAGGGCGGAGGACGTCACGATTCTCCTCGGGTCGGGCGGCGGGGCCGCGTCACAGCGTAAGGATGGAGCGCAGGATGCCGTCGACGACCTGGGGGCCGTCGACGCCGACGCATACGCGCATGTTGGGGTGGTCGTCGCGCAGCGGGACCGTCTGCCCGGCGGTGAGCGTGCCGCGCGTCTCCACGCCGACGCTCATCTCGGTGAACGTCGCGACGTCAGGGTCCGCCGCGACCGCCACGGCGAGCGGGTCGTAGAGCACGCAGCCGTCGGCCCAGTCGAACATCGGCGCGTCCAGGTAGGTGGCGCAGACGTCGGCGAGCATGGCGGCGGCCCTGGACCTGCCGCGGTCGATGCCGCGGATGGCGGCGTCGCCGAGGACGAGGCCGGTGGCCGGGTTCGTCACGTCGAGGCCGACCATGGTGAGGTCGACGCCGGAGCGGAAGACGATGTCGGCGGCCTGCGGGTCGAACCAGATGTTGCACTCGGCCACGGGGGTGATGTTGCCCCGCCCGTAGCGGGGCTCCATGCCGAGCGCGCCGCCCATGAAGACCACGGAGCGCAGGTCCGCCGCCAATGACGGCTCTTTGAGCAGCGCCATCGCCAGGTTCGTCTGGGGGCCGATGGCGACGACCGTCACCTGCCCGGGATGGGCGCGTACGGTGTCGATGATGAGGTCGACCGCGTGCTGCGGCACTGCCGCGTCGGCGAGGTCGGGCAGGTCGATGGAGCCGGGCTCGCCGCGGGCTCCCCGGTACGCCTCGACCAGGGCGTCCGGCAGCCCGCCGCCCAGCCGCGTGCCCATGCCGACGGCCACCGGCACGTCGGTCCGGTCGGCCGCGGCCAGCACGGCGGCGGCGCCGCGCGCGCCGAGCTCGGGCGGGCAGTTGCCGAACACGGTGGTCACGGCCAGCAGCTCCAGGCGCGGATCGGCGAGGGCGAGCAGCAGCGCCAGCGGGTCGTCGGCGTCCGTGCCGGGGATGCCGACGCCTGGATCGGTGTCCAGGATGATCTTGTGTGGACCGGTCATGCCTGTCCCTCCTTCGTGCCGTCCACGGTCGCCGCGCCCGTCATGATCGCCACGGCCTCGGACATGGTGTGGTCGCGCGGCGTGATGACCGCGGCCCGGCGGCCCAGGCGCTGGACGTGGATGCGGTCCGCGACCTCGAACACGTGCGGCATGTTGTGGCTGATGAGGATGACGCCCATGCCGCGCTCCCGCAGCTCCCTGATGACCCCGAGCACCTGCTCGGACTCCCGGACGCCGAGTGCCGCCGTGGGCTCGTCGAGGACGACCACCTTGCTGCCGAAGGCGACCGCGCGAGCCACCGCGACGGCCTGCCGCTGCCCGCCGGAGAGCGTTTCGACGACCTGGGTGATGTCCTGGATCGTACGGATGCCGAGGTCGTCGACCTTGGCCGTGGCCTCCTCACGCATGCCGCTCTTGTCCAGCATGCGGAAGACGCTGCCGAGCACGCCGGGGCGCCGGCGCTCGCGGCCGAGGAAGAGGTTGGCGGAGATGTCCAGCGCCGGGGCGAGCGAGAGGGTCTGATAGACGGTCTCGATGCCGGCGTCGCGGGCGTCCTGCGGCTTACGGAAACGCACCTGCGTGCCGTCTACGGTGAGCGTGCCCAGGTCGGGGATCTCCGCGCCGGTCAGGCACTTGATCAGGGTGGACTTGCCGGCGCCGTTGTCGCCGATCACCGCCAGCACCTCGCCGGCGTAGAGGTCGAGGTCCACGCCGTCGAGGGCGACGACCGCGCCGTAGGTCTTGATCAGCCCGCGCGCCGAGAGCACAGGGGTCCGGTCCGTCATCGCTGCGCTCCCGTCCGCCTGATCCACTGGTCGAGCGTCACGGCCGCGATGATCAGCAGGCCGATCGCGAGGGTCTGGTAGAGCACGTCCACCCGGGCCAGCGCCAGGCCGTTGCGGAACACGCCGACGATCAGGGCTCCGATGAACGTGCCCAGCAGCCGGCCGCGCCCGCCGAACAGGCTGGTGCCGCCGATGACCACGGCGGTGATCGAGTCGAGGTTGGCGTCCACGGCCGAGTTCGTCGTCGCCGCGCCGACCCGGCCGATGAGCACCCACGCGCTCAGGGCGAAGATGACGCCGGCCACGGCGTACACGCTGAGCAGCACGCGTCTGGTCCGGATGCCGGCCAGCCGGGCGGCGGCCGCGTCGTCGCCGACGGCGTACACGTGCCGGCCCCAGGCCGTCTGGGAGAGCGCGTAGCCCATCCCGAGGTACATGAGCACGACCAGCACCACGCCGGCGGTCAGGTTGAACGGGCCGACGGCGAACGAGGTGGACGTCCACGTCAGCAGCGGCCCGAGCTGGTCGCCCGGGATGGACCTGCCGCCGCTCATGAGCAGCCCGAGCGCGGTGAAGAGGTTGAGGGTGCCGAGCGTGACGATGAACGGCGGCAGTTTCACCGTCGCGACCAGCCAGCCGTTGAGCAGGCCGGTCAGGGCGCCGCAGAGCATGCCGACGAGGAAGGCCAGAATGCCCGGCAGCCCGGCCTGTCCCGCCAGGCTGCCCATGACCATCGCGACGAGCAGCATCGCGGCGCCGACGGACAGGTCGATGCCGGCGGTCAGGATGATCAGGGTCTGCCCGATGCCGAGCGCACCGATGATCGCCACCTGCTGAAGGATCAGCGAGATGTTCGACGGCTCCAGGAACCGCCCGTTGAGCAGGCCGAACACGATCACGGCGGCGAGCAGCACCACCAGGGGGCTGATCTGCGGATGCCGGTGCAGGATCCGCTGGAGCCGCTGCAGCGGGGTGAGCGGCCGCTGTCTGAACGCCTCGGCGGCGGTCATTCCTGAGCTGTCGGTGGTGGTCACGCCGTCCTCCTCGTGGCCGTGCTCTCCGGGCCTACCAGCACGTCTTTGCGCCTTCGGCCGAGCTGATGCCGGCGATGCCGGCGACCTGCCGGTCGGTGACGAGCCGCACTCCGGTGTTGACGAAGTCCTGGCCCTGTGACGGCGTCGGGTTCGCCCCGTCGGCCAGGTGCTTGACGACGGCCTCCACGCCGAACCGGCCCATCTCGCTGGGGTACTGCTGCGCGACCGCGCCGAACTCGCCGTCGGTGACGGCCTTGACGCCGCGGCAGCTGCCGTCGATCGAGACGACCAGGGCCTCGGTGTTGCCGGCGGCCTTCAGCGCCTGCGCCGCGCCCACTCCGGAGGTCTCGTTGGCGGCGAACACGACGTTGATGTTCTTGTCGAGCGACAGGCAGTTCTCCATGGCCGAGCGGCCGCCGTCCTCGGCGCCGTTCGTGGCCTGGTTGCAGACGATCTGGTAGTCGCCGCCGGAGTACTTGCCGGTCTTGGCCTCGTCGCCGTTCTTCTTGGTGTCCTTGACGTCCACCCCGAGGCCGGACAGGAAGCCCTGGTCCCGCTGGTAGTCGACGCTCACGACCTTGTCGGCGAAGAGGTCGAGCAAGGCGACAGTGGCCTTCTTGCCCTCCAGCGCGCCGGCGGCCCACTTGCCGATCAGCTCGCCGGCCTCGAAGTTGTCCGAGGCGAAGGTGCCGTCGACCAGGTTGACCGGGTCGGTCGGCGTGTCCAGCGCGAGCACGTAGAGGCCGGCGTCGCGGGCGCGCTTGATGGCGTCGTTGACGGCCGGCCCGTTGTTCGCGATCAGGATCGCGTCGTCGCCGCGCGAGATCGCGTCCTCGATCGCGCGGATCTGGCCGTCGGCGTCGCTCTGGTCGCGTCCCGCCGCCACGGTGATCTCCGCGTTCGCGCTCTTGGCGGCCGCTTTTGCGCCCTCTGCCATCGAGGTCCAGAAGTGGTTGTCCGGATCCTTGGTGATGAGCGTGATGTACGTGGGATCGCCGCCGCCCGTACCGGAGCCGGAATCGCTCCCGCATCCTCCGAGCGCCAGCACGGCCGTGACGAGGCCTGCCGTGGCCGTCGCGGCCAGACGGCGGCGACCCATTCGTGATGTCCGACCCATCCGAACTCCTCTGGTCGAGCTGCGGCCCCGATGTTGGCTGCGGCGCCGAATTCGGCCAGGGTAACACCCTTACGCCCGAATGTGTCATAACTTATTAACTTTTCGGACATAACGCTAGTATCGCTGGGTAGATCTACAATCCGTACCGACGGACAGGGGAGGCGGGCGGGTGTCGAAGGACAGTCCAGGCGGGGTGTTCGCGCTGTTCAGGGCTCACCCGGCCGGGCTCACCAAGACCGAGGTGGCCCGGCTGGCCGGGCTGTCGCGCACCGCCGTCAACCAACGGATCGAGGCGCTGCTCGCCCACTCGCTGCTCGTCCCGTCCTCGCAGGACGCGCGCACGGGCGGCCGGCCCGCCGACCGCTTCGACGTGAACCGGGAACGCGGCGTCGTGCTGATCGCCGACACCGGCGCGACCGGCATGCGGGTCGCGCTCGCCGACGCCGTGGCCGGCATCCTGGCCGAGCGACATGTCGCCATCGACATCACCGACGGCCCCGTGACGGTGCTCAAGCGAGTCACCGGCCAGTTCGGCGAGTTGCTCGCGGCCACCGGCCACACCCGCGACGAGGTGCTCGGCATCGGCCTCAGCGTGCCCGGCCCGGTGGACGCGGGCAGCCGGCGCGTGGTCAACCCGCCGATCATGACCGGCTGGCACGACTTCGACATCGTGTCCGTCTTCGGCGCGGCCTACGACTGCCCCGTCGTGGTCGACAAGGACGTCAACGCGATGGCCTTCGGCGAGCACCGGCTCACCCATCCCGGCACGCCCAACATCGTCTTTGTCAAGATCGGCACCGGCATCGGCACCGGCCTCATCGTGGACGGGCGCATCTACCGGGGCTCCGACGGCGCCGCCGGGGACGTCGGGCACATCCCGCTGGGGGCGGCCGTCGGGACCGATCCGCCCGTGTGCCGGTGCGGCAACACCGGCTGCGTAGAGGCGTACGCGGGCGGCTGGGCCATGGTCCGTGACCTGCGCGAGCTCGGGCACCGCCTGGAGTCGGTGCACGACGTCGTACGCGAGGCCCACGCCGGCAACCCCGACACCATCCGCATCGTGAAGCGGGCCGCCGGCATCGTCGGCACCGCGATCGGCGACATCGTCAACATCCTCAACCCGCGCAAGGTCGTCATCGGCGGGCAGCTCGCCGCGATCGACGACGTGCTGTTCGCCGGCGTCCGCGAGTCCGTCTACGGCCGCTCGCTGCCGCTGGCCACCCGCAACTTGAGCATCGTGCCGAGCGAGCTGGGCGACCGGGCCGGCGTGCACGGCCTGACCCGGCTGGTCATCGACACCGTCTTCGCACCGGACCGGATCGACGATTTGATCCGGTCCAAGGCGTGACACGCCGGGCGCCTCAGGCCGGGTTCCATCCCGTCGTAGCCGACCAGCAGGTGCCGTGGCCCGCGCCCCGGAGCGCGGGCCGGTCCTGTGCCGGGCAGGCGAGAGTGGTGACGGATCGCCTATAGGGCCACGAACAGCTCCACATCAGCGAAACCTGATGTGTTCGGTTATCGTCAGTTCGCGTTGGCCGTGACCATAGAGGCTTCGCTGCCCATCCGTGCTGCGCCCCGCCAATGCCGTTTAGATAGCGATCTTGCTGGTAGCCTCGCCCGATGATCTTGCCCGGTGGCACAGGCGGTTCGGGACGGTTGACGGATCTGATCGCGGTTGGCGCGCTGACATCGCTGATCCCTCGCCAGGCCTGGACGCGGCCATCGCCACGCACGGATGCCGGAAGCGTCGCGTTCGCAAACTCCCCGCGCATGTGGTCATCTATCTGCTCATCGCGTTGTGCCTCTACCCGGACGACGACTACGAGGAAGTCGCCGAGAAACTGACAGGCATGCTGGCGCTGGTGCCAGGAGCGCGCTGGCAGGCGCCGACCCGCGGGGCGATCACCCAAGCCCGCCAGCGCCTGGGACCTGGGCCGGTCAAGGACGTGTTCCAGCAGGTCGCCCGGCCTGCGGCGACCGAGTCGACGCCAGGCGCGTGGCTGCACGGCCAGCGAGTGATGGCGATCGACGGGTTCGTCTTAGCTTGTCGTTTAACCCTTGCGACTGCGGTGTTCAGTGAGGGTTTCGGCACGTTTGGTGGTCTTGCCGACGTCGTGATGGCGGGCGCGAGCCCGGTTCTTGGAGCCGAAAGGCCGTCCTGGGCCGGGCCGGATGGGTTTCGGCGCGCCAGCCGGTAAAGGCAGTCGCGGGCGCAGGTGCCGAAACCCTCTGCGGACGCGGGCGGGGGTCAGCCGCTCGGGCGGGGTTGGTCGTTCCCAAGGGCGGCGCAGGTCGGGAGCCAGGACGCGGGCCAGGCCAAGTTGGATGTAGGCAACAATGATCAGCCAGGTCCAGCGGTCGGCGGCGTATGGGTCACGGAGCTTGGGCGCGGTCCAGCCTAGGGTCTGCTTCCACATCCGGAACGTATGCTCAAGATCGAATCTGCGGAGGAACGCCTGCCACAGCCGGTCCAGGTGGGCCGCCGTGATGGCGGTGGCCGAGCTCCACAGCCACACCGGCTTGGGGTCGCGCTCGCCGGGCAGGTACTCGACCTGAAGGCGGATCAAGGTTCCGGCGATGACGGGCAGGTCGTCCTCGTGGTCGAGCCAGGCGGCGCGCCGGGTCAGCCGATGGTGCAGCCAGTCCCAGCAGGAAGCAACCGCCGTGCCGTACCTGCTGGTGACGGTAGTCGTGACATGGGATGGTTCGCCCCAGGTAGCGGCATCCTTCATCCGGAACACGCCGCCGTGCTTGGGCGGGCGGCCACCGCCGGGATGAGCCAGCGCGTGCTCATGGCGTGAGGGTGCCCTCCGGCTCAGCACCCGATCGCAGCGCAGCCGGCCCAGCACCTCCACCGGCAGATCATCCAGCAGGAAGGCCAGGCGGGCGGTGTCGAGCACGAGCAGAATGTCGGGGTCGCCCTGCCGCCACTGGTCCGCCTCGATCAGGCGGGCGACCAGGTCGCGAACCTGTGCGGCGGTGACGGCTGCCTCATCGTCGTCGGGGCGCAGCCGGATCGCGTCCAGCACCGTGGTCCAGGAGGTGCGGCCGGTTTCCAGCGCGGCGATGATCGAGTACGGCCAGCCGTGGATCATCTGGTGGTCGCCCTTACGGCGGCCATAGGTATGGCAGAACAGCCGTTCCGGGCTGGTCGGCGCATCCGGGCGCAGCCAGGGGGTGACATCGGCGGCCAGCACGATCCGCTCGCCCGCCGCACGAGGCAGCGGCACTGTGGCCAGCGCCCGCCGCAGCCGGGCGATCTCGATGCGGCCGTGATTGATCGCGCCGTACAGGGCGCCGTGGCCACGGCGGTGCTCGGGCGTCAGCGCCAGCCCGACCAGTGTGCGGACCGGGCCGTCGGCGCACAAAACCGCCTCGACCATCTCAAACAGCTCATCCCGCCGGGAGGTTAGGCAGGCGTGGAATTCCTGGCGAAACTTCGACAGCTCAGCCAGTGCCTCGATACGCGAGCCTTCCCGCGACGGGGCTGGGACGCCTGCGGTCATATGCGTCAGGATGGGTTCCACGGCCATCGCCTCTTCCTCGATGTCGGTTCAACTCGACGATGAGACGGTGGCCGCCCGTCGTACAGCGCCGAATCGCACCCGAGCGGACACAGTCCGCTACAGGGAACCGAGTCACCGACATGCCTGTTCACGGCATATGCGAAGGTCAAGGGTTAAACGACAAGCTTAGACTAAGTGATCAGGACGCGGGTGCGGTCCGCGGGAGGGGCGCGGGGGCCTGAGAGCGGCATGGAGATCCTGGGCCGTCGACTCTGGCGCTGGTCACGTCGTTCTCGGCGGCTTGCCACACGTCACCGGCCCGATAGGTGTGTCAAAGGGCTGGCAGGGCAGTACCGGGGCCGGGCTTGTCCCTTATGGTCTGCTTGGCTTTCGCGGAAGGTGGCGATCGGCGTGGGCTCGGGTTTCCGGCTCGAATAGCTGATCACTGAGGAGCTCGCCTCACTGCGCGCGTCTGCCAGAGTGAGCGGTGCAGACCCGGCAGCTCTCACCCGGGTGCCCCTGCCGGTAGAACCCCGCAGGGTGGCGCCACAACGGCGCTCTTCAGGGTGATCGGCGGGGACACCTGCCCGCCGTGCGCGCGTCCGTTCGCCGCCTGTGGCCGAGTGGATGGCGGTGATTGACGCCTTCCTGGCCCGATATACCCGAGATATACCCCAGATGGATATCGTCCGCCGCCATGAAGCGGATCTTTGCCCTCGTAGTGGCCGTGATGCTGATGGCCGGGGCGTGCGCGCAGGAGGATCCACCGAAGAAGGTGGAAACGGATCATGTGGTCGGCAAGGTGACGCGTACCGCCGTCAGCGGTCACGGGCCTGCCCCTGGGCTGCTCAACGCGGACTGGCAGGTGACGGTCGAGGGGGAGCGTGCGAACTTCGAGGTGGAGGGTGGCAGCCTCGTGCTGTTCACCGGAGACGGGGTGCAGGGGTTCGACGCCACCACCGGGCAGAGCGTGTGGCACTACCGGGAACCTGGGCGGAAGGTCCATTGGTCGAGGCTGACAGCGGGTGTGGCGCTGCTCAGTACGGAAGGCGAGGAGGAGAGGCTCGTCGCGCTGGATTCGGCAACGGGACGCCTGCTCTGGGAGAAGAAGGTCGAGCCCTTCACCGACTTCTTCGTTCATGGAAGTGTCCTGGTCCGCGAGAGTCATTCCCCCGCCACCCCCGTACTTGCCGGGATCGACTTGCGCACCGGCGAGGAGTTGTGGGATGGGGATCCGGACGTCGGCAAGGACTGCGACTCGATCGCGCCCTTCCCGGACGCGACCGACGGCAGCGTCATCGTGCTGGAGGAAAGGTGTGGGGGGAGCTTCGTCACGAGTGGCTTTCTCGGCCTCGACCCCGCCAGCGGCGATGTGCTCTGGAGCCATGACAACGGTTTGATCGGTCATCCCGATGTCATCTCGGTGGCGCGAGGCGCCGCGGTGATCTCTGCGTCGAATTCCGGGAGGACGACAATCTTCAGCCGCGACAAGGCACAACAGACGCTCGAATGCCGCAACTGCGAACCGGTCATCGCAGGAGAACACATTGCCTGGCTCACCGGGAGTGGGACGGAGCAGACGCGAATGGCCGTCGTCAACGTTCACACCGGCACCGCGAATGTCGTGGCATTGCCGATACCGCAGTCGAACCTCATCTCTGACGGGCGCCGGCTGTACGGCACCGGGCCGACTCCGGCGGGCAGCCAAGGCGGCGAACCGGCGCACTGGGTGACGGTCGTCGATCCGGCGGCGGGATCAGCCAGGGCGCTGCCCATTCACGCCAATCCAGGTTACGGACACATCCGCTGGGAAGGTGCCGCGGACGGACGATTGATCGTGGCCATCCGCCCATCACAAAAGGCGTCTGAAGAGACATCCGGGTACAGGCTGATCGCCTACAGCTCGACCCCAGGGGCCGAGCCACTGGAGTTCAGCGGTGTGGACCCCCGGAGCTGGCCCGACTGCGCGAAACTGGTGGCTGCCGTGCCGGGCAAGCGCCTACGGCGGCCCGACAGCCGGCGCGATTGGGGCGAAGTGGTGATCGGCTCCACCAGGGTCGCCAGGTCCTCCTGCTACGCGGACAACATCGAGGGCATCGGCGAGGTCTCCGTCGTCATCAGGTGGGTCACCAAGCGCCCGGAGGACGCTGACGCCGTGCTCGACGGAACCCCAGGCCAGGCGCCGGACGCCGATGAGCGTGACGGGTCACTGGTCAGGGTCGGCGGCGTCATCGCGCAGGTGGACGGCCCTCCCGAAGCTGTCCAGGCGGTGGTCAAGCAACTTCGGTCAACGGTCCCGTCCTAGGCGGTGACCACGCGACCTCGCTGGCGGGCGCTCCCCTCCCTCGAACCCAAATGGTTTCCATTGCGGGTCCTCCGCCGCTTCCTGACGCCCGCCTCCGCGTGCGAGGTCCGGTCACAGGCTGTCGTGCTCGGTCAATTCCCCGCGGCAGGGCGAGCCGGCGGGGCGGCGCAGAAGGTCATCGGGCAGGTGTGGGCCTCCACACTGAGGTGATCATCGTCGCGCACCCCGGAAGTGTTTCACCCGGCTATCTTCTTGCACCGACCTATGAAACTGCGTTCCCCTGGATGCCTCCTGCGGATAGCGACGTTTCATAGGTCCCTCGTTATCTTGAGCCGCTGATCGTTGCGGGGCCTCTGACCTGGGCGGCCTCGTTGGAGACGGTGTCCGCAACGAGGCCTCAGGCGGTCTGAGAAGCGCCGGTCAGCAGGGGCCGATCGTTGCCGAAGAGCGGCTCGCGGGAGCCGGTGCGGGAGCGGACTTGTCCGGCTCGCGTGCATCGGTCAGTCGCAGGCGGCCGAGCGCTTCGGCGAGTTGTCGGCGGAGCCCGGAGTTCTCCCCGGCGAGCTGATGGTTGCGGCTGTTGGCAGCTTCGAGGCGGCGTTGCAGGACGCCTCGCTGCTGCGTTGACGCGCCGGCACGGATGGCTCTGTGGCGAGCCGGGCTGTGGTGCCGAGCCGGTCGATCTCGGCGCGGATGTCGGGCTGGGTGTAGAGCCAGGAGCGGGAGACCGAAGCCTGCTGGGCGACGGTCTGGAAGGTGACCGGGGCGCCGGTGCGGTCGAGCTCGCGCAGCGCCTGGCTGGCCTTGGAGCGGGTGAGTTCGTGCCGCTGTCTGGCCGAAAGCGAGGTCGAAATGAGCCGGTTGCGGGGTGCCGACGCCTGAGACCGGACCTTCGGTCGAATTCACGCGCGGTCGACACGGCAACGTCCATCTCGTATGGCTCGTATGGGCGGTGATGCTGGTTGCGGTGCGTGCGGCGACGGCCCGAAGTCCAGCGCGCGCCGGGACCGGCCCCAAGCCCGCCGCCGTCGACTTCCTGCATGCGGGGCACGGTCGACCATCCAAGATCAGATGGCGCTCACAGCTGGTTCTTTATGGGCTCCGGCGTGTCCGGGATGGGCTGAGCGAGGTAGGCCGTCACTTCGGCAGGGGTCAGAAGGCGGGCCTCGCGAAGCAGGTCGAGTGACTCCCGCCAGCAAGACCATGCCTCCTCAGGCTGTCCCAGGTCGTGCAGGGTATGGCCGAGCCACCAGTTGGACACGGCGATGTAGAGCGTGAAGCCCGCCGCACGCTGGAGCTCAATGGCGTGGCAGTATTCGCCTGCGGCCTCGACGAGCATGCCGTTGGCCCGGTAGGCGTCGCCCAGGGTGTCGTGGGCGACGCCGAGGCTCCCGATGTCGTCCAGTTTCTCCGTCATAGCCACGACGTGCAGTGCTTCCTCCACGGCTTCCTCGCATCTGCCCTGACGGTAGTAGACGTGCACCCGGTTGTTGCGGACGTAGGCCTCGTGGTCCGCGCGGCCGGTACGCGCGGTGATGGCGAGGGCACGCTCCAGCGCGGTCAGGGCGTCGTCGTGGCGGCCCATCATGGCGTAGACGATTCCGAGGTCATTGCACATCCCCGCCTTCCGGTCCGGCAGCCCGGCCCGATCCCAGCAGGTCAACCCTTCCTCCAAGTTGTCCAGAGACTCCTGAAAGCGTCCGAGTTGATGCTGGACAGAGGCGAGCCCCTGGTGCAGGAGCGCCTTGCCGCCCCAGTCCTCCAGCTCGGCGGCGCTTCGCAGAGCCTTCTCGCTGACCTCGATGAGCTCGGAGAACCAGCCTCGCCGGTCGAACAGCCACTGGGTCACGTTCGCAAGCAAGGCCGCTTTCTGGTCGGTGGCGTCACCGATCGCCTGGCGGACCGCAGCCAGCAGATTGTCCCTTTCGCGCTCGACCCACGCGTTCGCGGCCTCCACGGTGGTGAGCTCCTCCCCGGGCTGCTCGGTGAAGAAGTGGCCGAAGTCCACGGCGCCGGCATCCATCAGGCTGTCGGCCTGCTTCGCCGTGACCAGGTAGTGGTGCAGCGCGCGGCGGACCGCGCTCGCCCACTCCTGCTCGCCCGCTCCCTGTTCCCGGGCGTAGAGCCGGACCAGGTCATGGAACTGGTAGCGGTCCGGGCCCGCGGGTTCGAGGAGCCGGGCGTCCAGGAGGCGTTCCAGGGCGGCCTCGGCGCGGTGTTCCGGCCAGTCGGCCAGGGCGGCGGAGGCGGCGGGGGTGTGCGTGGGCAGCTCCAGCGCACCGAGCAGGGCCAGCAGGTGGGCGGCGTCGCGGCCGCCCAACTCCTCGCGTAGGTGCTCGTGGCTGACCGCGATGCCGGCGCGTACGGCCAGGTCGGCGTACTCCAGCAGATCCAGCCGCCGGGTGGCGTCGGCGAGCCGTACCGCCAGGTCGGAGATCGTCAGGCCGGGGCGGGCCGCCAGCCGGGCGCCCGCGATCCGCAGGGCGAGCGGGATGCCGCCGCAGAGCCGGACGATCTCCGCTGCCGCCTCCGGTTCGGCGCGCACCTGATCGGCGCCGACGACGCGGCTGAGCAGCTCACCTGCGTCGGCGTCGCCGAGCGCGCCCAGGTGCAGGTGGTGGGCGTTGTCCAGGACCGCGAGCGGAGTGCGGCTGGTGATGAGGACGCGGCAGCCCGTCCCGCCGGGGATGAGCGGGCGGACCTGACGGACGTCGCGGGCGTTGTCGAGGATCACCAGCAGGTTGCCCGTCGCGGTGAGCGAGCGGTAGCGGGCGGCGGCCTCGTCGGGGTCGGCGGGTACGGCGGTGCCGTCCAGGCCCAGCGAGCGCAGCAGGTGGCGGAGCGCTTCGATAGAGGTCAGCGGGGCGAGCCCGGGGGTGGCGCCGTGCAGGTTGACGTAGACGACGCCGTCGGTGAAGTGGCCGGTGAGGGTGTGCGCGACGTGTACGGCGAGTGCTGACTTGCCGACCCCGCCCGGACCGTCGATCACCGTGATCGTGACAGCGCCGTCCGCGAGGAGGGCAGCGCGCAACCGCGTGACCTCGGCGGCCCGGGCGGTGAACGCCTGCGTGCCGGCGGGCAGCTCGGCGGGCACGACCGACGTGACCTTCTGCGCCGGTACGCCGAGGTCGAGCACCGGGTCGTGGACGAGGATGGCCTGGTGCAGGCGGCGCAGCTGGTTGCTGGGTTCGATGCCCAGCTCGTCCACCAGGACCCGGCGGGTGCTCTGGTAGACGGCCAGCGCCTCAGACGATCGCGCGGCGCGGTACAGGGCGAGCATGAGCTGGGCGGCGGGCCGCTCGCGCAGCGGGTGCACCTTGACGTGCGCGGCGAGGTCGGCGGCCACGGCGTGGCGGTCGCCGGCGGCCAGCCGGGTGAACAGGTGCGCGTCGACTCGATCGCGCTCAAGGGTGAGCCGGTAGGCGCCGGGCACGGTCTCGATGACGTCCTCACCGCCGAGCGTCTCCCGGAGCTTGGAGATCACGATGTGGAGCTGTTTGGCCGCGGTCGCCGCCGAACTGTCGGCCCACACCTCGTCGATGATGCGCGCGGCGCCTACGGCCTGCCCCGCGTCCAGGGCGAGCCTGGCCAGGACCCCGATCCGGCGCCGCCCGGCCAGCTTGACCACGCGGTCACCCGCCGTGATCTCCTACGGACCGAGGAATTTGATCTCCAGACCCATGCGGAGCGCTCCCCATCCTCACCGGATCTAGCGGCGTAGCGATGCTCTCGCGCGTCAGCGCCGGCAGGACCGCCCGGTCGGCCACGACCAGGCGCGCGCGGAGCGGGCCGCCGGCCTCCAGGTCCTCGCGGACCTCCAGCGCGGCAATGCCGTGCGCGGGCAGGGCCGCGCACCCATCGATCAGGTCGCGCCGCAGGGCGGCGTGTTCGGCGGTGGCGACCCCGGGCGACGCGCGCGGCGTACTCGCCGGAGATGCTGGTCATGGGCGCGGCCAGCGCATCGACCGGGATGCCGTCGATGCGGCCAGGCCGCCGTGGACGTCGCGCAGGCGGCGGCAGGCCAGTCCAGCGCGGTGGCCATCGCTTCCACGACGGCGCTGACCGTCGGCCTCGGCCGACATCGACGTCCCGACCATGGTCTTCACCATGGATAGCAACAGATCCGGGTCGCCGGTCTCGATCTGCTTCGCCAGCCACGCGGGCGTCACACCCTCGTCTGCGGCCATCGTCTGGTTCCCTTCGAACTTGATCTTGCTACTCGAAGGATCACTCGATGGCCGTCCTCATTTCACGACGCCACGCCTGTGACCAGGCCAACCTCGTGCACCACGTCTGTGGACGCAACCCACGGGGCGAATCAGTCACGAAGAAGTTCACCAAAGCATTGAACCCGGTCGGCGGCTACCTCGTTTCGAAGATCAGCCCAACGCAGACAGCAAGCACGCGTCGACTCAGCGGGAGACTTCTAGTGACACTGCGTCTGAACCACTCTGCTCTCGTTGATCTTCCGGCTGCGGATCGGATCCGGTTCCAGCGTTTCGGCATCGGTCCTGCAGCCACCCCGCCCTACGACCGCATCCACCACGCCTTCGAGGCTCACGCCGGGGCCAGGCCGGACGCGACCGCCGTCACCCATCTCGGCGACAGCATGAGATACGGGGACCTCGATCTCCAGGCGGACCGCCTGGCGGCCTCGCTCGTGGCGCGCGGCGTACGTCCCGGCGACCGCGTCGGCCTGTTCATGACGCGGTCGGCGCCGATGGTGGTGGGCATCCTCGCGATCTTGAAGGCCGGCGCCGCCTACGTGCCGCAGGACGTCCGGATCACCCCGGCCGCCCACCTGCGCCACATCATGGACACGGCCTCTATCAGGGTGATCCTGACCTCCTCCGAGCTGGCGGGCAGGATCCCCGCCCGCGACCGTCACGAGATCATCGCCGTGGACGTGTTCCTCCGCCGGAGCGGGCACCCCGTGCGGACCTCCGGCGGCTCGGGCGAACGGCTCGCGCCCGCCCCCGGCGGCCCGGGCGACACGGCGGTGGTCATCTTCACCTCCGGGACGACCGGCCGGCCGAACGGTGTCAACGTCACCCACGCCAACCTGTGCAACATCCTGCTCAACGAGCCGGGCTCCCTGGGGATCACCCCGGGAACCAGGGTGGCCCAGATTCTCAACATCGCCTTCGACATGGCGGTATGGGAGATCCTGGGAGCCCTGTCGCACGGCGCCACGCTCGTCATTCGCGGCGACGACATCGAGCAGACCGTACGCGAGGCCGACGTTGTCATCGCCACCCCGGGCATCCTGGGCTCCCTCGACGCCTCCCGATGCCGCAACGTCAAGGTGGTCGCGGTCGCGGGCGAGCGCTGCCCCCAGCCGCTGGCGGACACGTGGTCCCGCTTCAGCGCCTTCCACAACGGGTGCGGGCCGACCGAGGTCACCATCGTCAACACGATCCAGCGCTACGACCCGCGCCGCCCGGCCCTGACCATCGGCAGGCCGCTGCCCAACACCACCGTCTACATCCTCGACCAGGACGGCAGGCCGTGCCCGATCGGCGAGATCGGCGAGATGTGGGCGGGCGGCGCCTGTGTCACCGCGGGCTACCTCGGCAACGACGTGCTGACCGCGCAGCGGTTCCGTCCTGACCCCTTTCGCGGTGGCTCCCACCTGATGTTCCGTACCCGCGACCTGGGCCGCTGGACACCGGACGGCGAGCTGGAGCACCACGGCCGGACCGATGACCAGGTGAAGGTCAGGGGCTTCCGGGTCGAGCTGGACGCGGTCACCGGCGCGCTGGAGCGCGCCCCGGGCTGCGCGCGGGCCACCACGCTCCTGCGCGAGGGCGAGCTGGTCGGCTTCGTCAGTCCGGCGAGCGTGGACGTCGAGGTGGCGAGGAAAACCGTCGAGCAGCGGCTGCCGTACTATTGCGTGCCCTCGCGGGTCGTGGCCGTGGACGAGCTGCCCATGACCGAGCGCGGCAAGGTCGACAAAACAGCCCTGATCAGCCCACTGATCGATGTGGTCGCATGACGGTCGTGCGCTCGCCGGCGACCGCCCTTGAGCTGCCCCCGCCACGCCCGGCGATCAGGAGACTCGGCAGCACCCGGCGGTTCATGCACCACAATCGCCTCGTCGTCCTCGTGCTGGGGGTCAACGCCGGATTCCTCGCACACGCGATCACCGCCGGCTGGTGGGCCGACCCGCACTCCCTGTCGGCCATGGTGGTCGCCAACGTCACCCTCGCCGCGCTGGTCCGCCAGCAGTACGTCATCAACCTGTTCTTCCGCCTGGCCACGAGTGTCTCCGCCCGCCGCCCGCTGGCGGTCCGCCGCGTCCTGGGCAAGGTCTACCACTTCGGCGGCCTGCACGTTGGCGGGGCGGTCGCCGCCACCACCTGGTTCGCCCTGCTCGCCGGGGTGATGACCGTGCGGCCCGCCGGGCTGCTCGCGCTCACATACGCGATCCTGGTTCTGCTGGTCGCGATGGTGATCTTCGCGCTGCCTCCGCTGCGGACGCGGTTCCACAACGTGTTCGAGGTCGTGCACCGGCTCGGCGGCTGGACGGTGCTCGTCCTGTTCTGGGCGCATTCGCTGCTGTCTGCCGCCCCGCAGGCGGCGATCTGGGCGCTCGCGGCCGTCACGCTCAGCATCGCGCTGCCGTGGCTGCGCCTGCGGCGCGTACCGGTCCGGATCTCCAGGCCATCGTCGCACGTGGCGCTGCTGGAATTCGACTACGGCGTCACTCCGTTCGCGGGCTCGTCGACCGCCGTGAGCCGCAACCCGCTCGTCGAGTGGCACTCCTTCGCCAACGTGCCCACCCCCGGCAGGAACGGCTTCCGGCTCACCGTCTCGCGGGCCGGCGACTGGACGGGGTCGCTGATCGACGACGCCCCCTCGCACCTGTGGGTGAAGGGCATCCCGACGGCGGGCGTCGGCAACATCGACAAGCTGTTCACGCGCGTCGTCTGGGTGGCCACCGGCAGCGGCATCGGCCCGTGCCTGCCGCATCTGCTCGCGCGCGACACCCCGTCGCGGCTGGTGTGGTCGACCCGGCACCCGCGGAAGACGTACGGCGGCGAACTGGTGGCGGAGATCCTCGCCGCCCAGCCGGACGCGATCGTCTGGGACACCGACGCCGACGGCAAACCCGACCTGCTGGCTCTGGCTTACCGGGCGTATGCGGAGTTCGGCGCTGAGGCGGTCATCTGCATCTCCAACAAGAAGACCACCTGGCACATCGTCGAGCAGCTCGAGATGAGAGGCATCCCCGCGTACGGGGCGATCTGGGATTCCTGACCTGACAGCACGCGATCTCTGGAGGACGATCCATGGCCTTCTCAACGCTCACCGTCGATGACGACGACGGCTTCGTGACCGTCGGCATCGACCGGCCCGGCGTGCTCAACGCCCTGTCCCGGCAGACCCTGAGCGAGCTGAGACAGCTCCTCACCAGCGTCGTCGGCGTGCGCGGGATGATCCTTACCGGTTCGGGCGAACGCGCCTTCGTCGCCGGCGCCGACATCCGGGAGATGTCGGCGATGACGCCGGACGAAGGAGAAGAATTCGGCAGGCTGGGACAGGAGGTCACCCAGTTGATCGAGGCGGCGCCCTTCCCGGTGATCGCCTGCGTGCACGGGTACGCACTCGGCGGCGGCTGCGAGCTGGCCATGGCCTGCGACTACATCTACGCCACGGCGGAGGCCGTGTTCGGCCAGCCAGAGGTACGGCTCGGGCTGATCCCCGCCTTCGGAGGCTGCGTACGGCTGCAGCGTTATGTCGGGCCCGGCCGGGCCCGAGAGATGATCTACACTGGCCGCACCATCGACGCCGCACACGCCCTGCGCATCGGCCTGGTCAACCAGGCATTCGCGACCAGGACGGAGATGCTGGCGGCGGCGGCGGAGTCGTTACGGCTGGTCGCGGCGAACTCGCCGGTCGCCGTCGCGCTCAGCAAGGCGGCCGTCAACGATGCGCGCGGCCGGGCGATCGACGCCGCGCTCGACATCGAGGCACACGCCTTCCGCCGTACGTTCACCGGACAGGACATGCGCGAGGGCACGCAAGCCTTCCTGAACAAGCGAAAGCCCGCATTCCCGGGAAAGTGACCCCCTTCTCACATGGGTGTGGACATGACCGATGCGCATGCGGCACTCCTGCGAGCGCTGTACGACGAGCACGCGCCCGCCTTGTGGCGATTCGTTGTACGCTTGACCGGCGACAATCAGTTCGCCCACGATGTCGTCCAGGAGACGCTGCTCCGGGCGTGGAAGAGCCCTGAGGTCTTCCACAAGGGTGAGACGGCCTCCCGCGCCTGGCTCTACACCGTGGCCAGAAACGTGGTGATCGACCACAGCCGCAGCGCTCAGGTCCGCAGGGAGGTCGGCACCGACCAGCTCCCCGAACCGTCCAGCGCCGACCGGGTCGACGCCACACTCGACGCCTGGCTGGTCACCGACGCCCTCGCGCAACTGTCGGAGAACCACAGGACCGTCGTCGTGCGCGCCTACTACGGCGGCGAATCCGTCGCCGAACTCGCCGAAGAGCTCGACCTGCCGCCTGGCACGGTGAAGTCGAGACTGCACTACGCGCTCAGGGCCCTGCGACTCGCGCTGCAGGAAAAGGGGGTTACCACGTCTTGATGTCCTCCATGGATCCGTACGCGGACTGGGACGCCGCCTACGTCTTCGGGGCCCTGTCACCCCGCGAACGACACACGTACGAGGAACATCTGGGTGGTTGCGGCGCCTGCGCGCAGGCGGTCGCCGCCCTGGCCGGCATGCCCGGGATCCTCTCGGCCGTCCCGGCCGAGCGCGCCCTGGGCCTGCTGCGCGCCGATCCGCCGCCCGCCGAGGTACCGGCGAGTCTCTTGTCCGAGCTGGTCGACGCCAGCCGGCGGGCGCGGCGGCGGGGACGGATCCGTATCGCCGCGCTCGCCGTCGCGGCGGCGGTGGCCGGAATGATGGTGTCGCCGTTCCTGCCCGACAGGCAGGAGGCGGCCCTGCCGATGGTGCAGACGACGCCCAGCCCGGTCACCGCCGAGGTGCGCGTCATCCAGGAACCGTGGGGCACGCGGGTGGAGCTGACCTGCCGCTACGCCATGGCCGGCGCCAAGGCTCCGTCCAAGACGTTCGAGTACGCCCTGTACGTCACCGACGCGCTGGGCAACAGCACCAGGCTGGCCACCTGGATGGCGTCGCCCGACAGTACAACCATGCCCGTGGGCACGACGGGGCTGACCACGAAGCAGATCAGGAGCATCGATGTCCGGCTGGCCCAGAACGGGCGCATCTTGCTCGACAGGCGCCTGTAGTGCTCAAGCCCGAGGCGGACGCGGCCTGGCCGGTACGCGACCCCGCGGCAGGAGCGGTCGTCGCCAGTTCGCCTGCGAGCATTGATCCCCACGTCGCGAGCGACCGCGACCACGCGCGGCCAGATCAAGCGTCCGGACTCCACGTCGTAAAAGTGGGCGACGATCACACGGCCTTCGGGCAGGGCGTCCCGAGACGAGCGGAGCCGCAGCAGCGACAGGGTGGGGCCTGCTGATCGTCGGTGGAGGTACGGCCGAGCCAGGCCACCAAGAGAGGAATCCCGGTGGCCTGGACGGCTGCGACGCCATCGGCGTCATCTCACGGAAGGTTCACGGCTTCTGCCGCTCGGCCAGGCAACGCAGGACCTCCCAGATGACGGCGAGCTGGCGCTCCTCGATCTCGTCACCCTCAGCCCCGCCAATGGTGACGATCTCGACACGCACACCCAGCCGACGATTCCCCGGTCGGTCAGACCCTGAAGGGTACGCCGCCGAAGGCGATTCGGGAGGCTCTGAGCAGGCCCTTTGTAGCCTTTCAGCCACCCTCTGACCTCCTTCGGCCTCGTCTCGACGCGGTGTCGGCGACGATGCGTGCGCGCGCGAGGTCGCAGAAGGGCTCGCTGATCTCGATTCCGATGAACGGTCTGCCCAACTGCTGCGCGGCAAGAGCGGTAGTTGCCGCTCCGGCGAACGGATCACAGACGGTGCCGCCCGGGCGACAGCCGGCGGCGATGGCCCGCAGTGGAATGTCGATGGGGAATGCCGCGAAGTGCGCCGCCCTGAGCGGGCGAGTGGAGATCGACCACACATCTCCCGGGTTCTGCCACGGGCATGTGCGGCGGTGTGCCGTTGTCCCGTGGGCAGCATGGAAGTGCCGTAGCGCTTGCCGCAGAAGGCGTCGCGGTACTTGCTGTCCGGTGCGCCGGCGGATTGGTCAGCCTCTCGGGGTGCCGGAGGGGGATCCCCGGCGTTCGGCACCCGGACAGCGTCCAGGTCGAACCAGTACCGGCGTTGCTTCACCAGTATGAAGACCATCTCGTAGCGGGTTGAGACGCGATCCAGGACGGACTGTGGCATCGCGTTCGGCTTGTGCCAGACGATGGCATTCCGCAGGATCCAGTCGTCCTCCTGAAGGGCGAAGGCGACTCGCCACGGCATGCCGAGCAGGTTCTTGGGCGGCACCACCAGTCGTGAGCGGGGACGAATGGACAGCCAGGCGGCCAGGACGGCCCCGGAGGACAGGCCGCTGACGATGACCGGGCGCTGGATGGCCTCGGTGATGAAGCGGACCAGGTCGTTGCCGAAGTTGTCGAGCGTGTAGCGGCCGGGGGTGCGGCTGGAGCGGCCCTGGCCGCGCAGGTCGACGGCGTGGCACTGGAAGTGATCCTGCAGCAGGTACATGGCCTGTTCGTAGCCCCACCAGGATTCCGACTGGCCTGGGACCAGCAGCAGGGCGGGTTTGTCGTCCGCGCCGGCGACAGCGTGGTTGAGGTGGATCTCGCCGGTGTCGAAGGTCTGCTCGGGAAAGCCGTGCGGGACGTAGGTGCGTGCGGGGTGATCGGGGCCGTACTGGTGGCGGGTCATGTGGCCTCTTCGAGGATGGACTGCAGGCTGTGCGAGAGCCGGGCCGGCGCGTCGGTGGCGTCCAGGGCGCGCCAGGCGACGAAACGGTCAGGGCGGATCAGGACCGCGCCGGCCGGGCCGTGGCCGCGATGGCGGGTCCAGGTGGAGCGGGGGTCGAGCAGGTCGCCGTCCAGGTGGCCGACGCGTACGACGTCCAGCGGCCGGCAGCCGGCCAGTTTGGCGGCGGCGTCACACCACTCCTGGCCTTCCTCGCCCGCGATGAGCAGGAACCTGCCCGGCCGGACGAGGTCATGCGTGGACAGGCGTCGTCCGTGGTCATCTTCCAGCCAGGCGTGCGGGAGCGGGTGGCCGGGGCGGGCGCAAGGCTGGTAGAGGCGGATGGGGTCAGGGTTGTCGGGTTCGGGGGTGCCGTCGGCAAGGACAGCGGCGGAGAAGGCGGAGGAGGCGGAGGAGTAGGTGTAGCCGTACTCGATGTTGTGCTCGTTGAACTCCATGGACTGGCTGGCGATGGCACGACGGACGGCGCGGGCATGCTCGGCGTCCTCGGGCAGGCCGCTCCACAGGCGGCGCAACTGCCGCCAGTTCGTCGCTGGATCGGCGTTGGGTGCGATCCCAACAGCTTGGGTGGCGACGATGTGGTTGAGGGCGTTCTCGACCGAGCGTTGCACGTTGCGGGCGGTGACGGGCTTGCGTTCGGGCTCGTAGCTGTCCAGGAGTCGCTCGTGGGCATGGCCGTGCAGGACGGCGGCGAGTTTCCAGCACAGGTTGGCGGCGTCCTGGATGGCGGAGTTGAGGCCGAGGCCGCCGGTGGGCGGGTGGCGGTGGGCGGCGTCGCCGAGCAGGAAAACGCGGCCGTCGCGGAAGCGGTCGGCTACGACGCCCTCGATGGACCAGCGGGTGATCAGGTGCACCGTGAGCGGGTGGTCGGGCAGGCCGAGGGCGATGCGCAGATCGGCGATGACCTTCTCGTCGTCGAGGCTGCGTGGGTCGTCGGCGGCGTAGTTGAGGTGGACGACCCATTCTTCGCTGTCGGGGCCCCAGTGGTCGGGGCCCATGGGGACCATGGTGGCGCCGCCGCCGGTGTGCGGGAGGGTGAGCCAGCGGATGAGCACCTCGGGGTCGCGGGCGTAGGCCGACAGGTCGGCCGACAGGTGGACGGTGGCGATGCGGGCCAGGTCGCGAGCGCCTTCCATGACGATGCCGAGTCGCCGGCCGATGGTGCGGCCGCCGTCGCAGGCCAGCAGGTAGCGGGCGCGCACCTCATAGGTCTGGCCGCTGTCGCGGTCCAGGACGGTGGCGGTGACGCCGTCGGCGTCGGCGGTGAAGGCGGTCAGCTCATGGCCGAAGCGGATGCGGCCGGGGGCCAGTTGTTCGGCGCGGGCTTTGAGAAGGGGTTCCAGCCGGATCTGCGGCAGATTCGTCTGGCGCTGCGGGCTGGCGGCGGCCCAGTCGTCCGACAGGCCGCCGCAGCCCCAGGATTCGACCAGGCCGAAGCGGCGACCGTAGTCGCCGGTGGGGCCGGTCAGGCCGGCGTACCAGCCGGAGTAGCGCATCTGCTCGGGCGGGGTGCCGCGCTCATAGATGGTCTCGGCGAGGCCGAGGCCGGCGAGGATCTCCATGGTGCGCTGGTTGAGCACGTGCGCCTTGGGCAGCACGGACGTGGTCGGCAGAGCGCTGATGAGCAGGTGGTCGACGCCGAGCTGGGACAGCAGCATGGAGGCCGTCAGGCCGGCGCCGCCGCCCCCCACGATGAGCACGTCATGCACGGAATCTCTCCTTGAACAGTTCGCGAGCGTTGCCGTGGTTGACGGCGTCGTCGTCTGCCCAGGTGTTGAAGTAGGCGACGGCGAGTTCGGGGGCGAAGGGCCAGTCGCTGCCGTACAGGACGTGGCCGGGCCTGGCGAAGGCCAGCAGCGAGGGCAGCGCGGCGGGGCTGGAGGACAGGGCGGTGTCGAAGTAGAAGCCGGACAGGTCGTCCAGGATCTGGTTCAGGTCGCGGCCGGTGTCGTTGAAGACGCTGATGGCCAGGCGGTGGGCGGCGTACGGGACGAAGCCGCCGGCGTGGGCGAGGATGAACCGGAGGTTCGGGAAGCGGCGCGGCACGTCGTGCTTGACCAGGGTGTAGGCAGCGCGGGTGGTGTCGAGCAGGAAGTCGGCGGCGAACGGCGGGATGCCCTCGATCACCGGTCCGGGAAGCTGGGCGGGGTGGACGAAGATGACTGCGGCTCGCTCGTCGAGGGCGGCCATGAGCGGGTCGAAGGCCGGGTCGCCCAGATAGGTCCCGTCGCTGTTGGCCAGCAGCGTAACCCCGTCGGCTGACAGCTCGTCCAGCGCGTGGGCCGCCTCGGCGATCGCCGCCGTGACGTCGGGCAGGGTGAGGGTGGCGAAGAAGCCGAAGCGGCCGGGGTGGTCGGCGGCGAGCTGGGCGGCGTACTCGTTGGCCTGCCGGGCCACGTCCGCGGCGTCGCTTCCGTCGCCCAGGTAGGCGCCGGGCGTGGTCAGCGACAGGATCGCGGTGGCGATGCCCTGGCGGTCCATCAGCTCCAGCGCCTGGGCCGGGCTCCACGACGGCAGTGGTCGGCCGCCGGGCGCGTCGACGCCGCGCGAGCGCAGCCAGCGGGCATAGGGCTCGGGGACCAGGTGCTGGTGGACATCGATGCGGCCGGTCATGTCGCTTCTCCCAGGTAGCTGGCGCCGTAGACGCGATCAACGGTGATCTCGAGAATGACGCGGTTCATGGCGGCAAGGTCGGCTTCGGCGAGCGGCTCGACCTGTCGGCCACCGATGCGGGACCAGACGGCGGCGGTGTGGGGGCCGATGCCGGTCGTGCGGATGCGGGCGGGGCCTTCGAGGGTGACCGATGGGTACGGCGGCGCGCCGCCCATCACGCACAGCGAGGCCCGGCCGGTGCGGAGCACGTCCCTGGTCTTGGCCCGGCCCGGCTCAGTGGAGATGAGCAGGCGAGCGCCATCCAGGACGAAATAGACCACCGAATGGCGCGGCGTGCCGTCGGGCCTGGTGGTGGCCAGCACGCCGGCGGGCTGACGGTCGAGAAGATCGCGGACGGGTTGGTCGATCATGAGGTCACCGTCCGATGGGCGATGTTGTGCCGGTCGAGGGTGGCGGCCAGGTCCGGGTCCGTGCCGATCAGGACGACCGGACGGCCGTCCTCCAGCACGACCTCGGCAGGCTGGTCAGGTGCGAGCCCGGCCAGAAGGCGGCGAACGGAGTCGGCGACCAGTTCGGGCTTGAAGACCTTGCCGACCGAGGTCGTCGGCAGCGACTCCACGACGTGGACGGCTTTGGGGGCGGCGGCCGGCTCGGTGGCGTGCTCTCGCGCCCAGTCCAGAAGTTCGGCTTCGATGATCGTGCCCTTGACTGGGCCAATGTCTGGGCCAATGTCTGGGCCGGTGTCTGGGCCGGTGTCTGGGCCGGTGACGGTGACGTAGGCGACCGGCACCTCGCCGGAGTGCGCGTCCGGACGGCCCACCACGGCTGCGCCCGACACGTGCGGGTGGGCCAGCAAGGATTCCTCGATGGGGCGCGGGTCGAGGTTGTGGCCACCGCGGATGATGAGGTCCTTGGCGCGGCCGGTGAGGAAGACGTAGCCGTCTTCGTCCACGTGACCGAGGTCGCCGGTGAGCAGCCAGCCGTCGAAGATCTTGCCTCTCGGGTCGGGGCCCCCGGGGCCGAGGTAGCCGGGGAAGACAGCCGGGCCGCTGATGGCCAGCACCCCGCTCTGTCCGGGCGGGCAGTCACCGGTCGGCCGGTCATCGCCGTCCACGCTGACGGCCTTGATGGCCTGGTACGGCAGCCGCAGCCCGACCGATCCCGCCCGGGGCGCGAAGGCCGGAGTGGCGGCGCTGGCGCAGGTCGCCTCGCTCAGCCCGTACCCCTCCAGCATCGGCACCTTCACCCGCTGCTCGAAGTCGGCGCGGACCCGGCCGGGCAGCGGCGCGGCGCCGACCGCGCCGGCGCGCAGGCTGGAGATGTCCACCCCGTCCGGCAGCGGCGGCAGGCTCGCGTACACGGTCGGCACAGCCGAGAACGCGGTGACCCGGTAGCGCTCGATGATCTGCCAGAAGTCGGCCATGAGAGCCTTATCGCGGTAGCCGAACGGGCCTAGGCTGACCACGCTAGCGCCGTGCATGAACGGTGCCAGTCCGGTCACGTGCACCGCGTTGACGTGGAACAGCGGCAGCCCGGCCAGCGCCACCCCGTCGCCGCCGGCGTAGGCGCCGGAGCAGCCGAGCGCCCAAGCCATGTAGACCTCCATCGCGTGGGTGTGCGGGGCGATCTTGGGGGTGCCGGTGGTGCCGCCGGTGTGGAAGTAGGCGACCAGATCCCCTGGCTCCGGCCGGTGGGAGGTGATCAGGTGGTCGCCGGGCTGTTCGGCGGCCAGTCGCTCGAAGTCGCCGCTACGCACTCTCCTCGGAGCATGGGCGGCGTTGAGGGAGGAGTTGCCGCCTACGACCAGCAGCGCCCGCAGTCCCGGCAGTCCTTCGGCGACGCGTAGCGCCTTCTCCCACAGCCCGGGCAGCATCGCCGGCCCGGCCACCACCAGGATCTCGGCCCGGGTGAGGGTGAAGATGTCGATGATGTGGTGGTCGGCCAGCATCGGGTTGACGGGGTTGGCCACGCCGACGGCCTGGGCGCCGAGCAGGGCGGCGTAGGTGTGCCCGGTGTTGGGCAACAGCAGGCCCACCGTCCCGCCGGGCGTCAGCCCCAGGGAGAGGTAGAGATTCGCGGCTTGGTGCACGCGTCGCAGCAGCTCGCCGTAGCTCCACGTGATCTCCGCGCCCTCGCCCAGCAGGTGCAGCGCGGCTGCGTCCGGGCCGGCGGCGGCGGTATGGGCCAGCAGGTGGTAGGTGGAGGCGGGCAGGTTCCGCTCAGCCAGCGGCACTGCCTCCACCAGAGGCAGGTCCTCGGGAACCAGCACCAGCGGCCGGTCGCCGTCGGTGTGGTGGCTCATGAGCTGTGCGCTCCCGCCATCAGCGCGGCCAGGTCTTCGGGCTCGATGAACGATGGCGGCACCGGTGGTCCCCAGCTGTAGAGGATGCGCATGTCCTGGAACACCTCGGGCTTCCAGATCGCCTCATCCACGACGCAGTCCAGGTCGGAGTAATACTCGGAGAAGTTGCCTGCCGGGTCCTTGAGGTACCAGAAGAAGTTCGAGCCGATGTGATGCCGGCCCAGGCCCCACACGTGCCGTTCGGGGTGACCTTCCAGCATGTGGTGGGCGCCGCGGCCGATCTCGTCGACGTCCTCGACCTCCCACGAGGTGTGGTGCAGGTACGGCACCGGAGCGGGCTGCACCAGCACGTTGTGGTGGTCGGCCGAGCAGCGCAAGAAGGCGGCGATGCCGGGTACCTCGTCGCTGACCTTGAAGCCGATATTGTCGACGAAGAACCGCTGGCTGGCCTCCTGATCGGTGGAGCCGAGCACCACGTGACCGAGCTTGCGCGGGCGTACCGGCTGCTCGCGCAGCACGCCCGGCGCCCGGGCGTCGATCCGCTCGGCCCGGCCGGGCCCGTTGTAGACGGGGGCGGGCTCGGCGGGCCGGCTGATGCGGTCAGCGATCGACACCTGGACGCGCACCCGGGTGCCGGGATCGGTGACCCGGCCCTCGGCGTCCAGGGCCAGCTCCAGCCGGGCCAGGCTCGCGCCGATGCGGGCCACGTCGTCGGGGTCGTCCACACCGATACCAAGCTCGACCAGGCGGCGAGTGGGCGTGTGCACGAGCCGCAGTTGCTCGCCGCCGTCGGCGGTGGCGAAGCTGTTCTCGCCGGTTTTCGTAAGACCGAAGTCGGCGTAATAGGCGGCGGTCTCGGCGACGTCGGGCACGCCGATGGTGATGCGGGTCAGGCGGTGCAGTGCCATGATCAGGCTCCCGTGAAGGTGGTGCGGAGGGTGCCGATGCCCTCGATCGTGGTGTGCAGGTGCTCGCCCGGGACCAGGAAGCGGGGCGGGGTGCGGGTGCCACCGATGCCGCCCGGGGTGCCGGTGAAGATGACATCGCCGGGCAGGAGCGGGGTCACGGCCGACAGCTTCTCGATCAGCTCGGGCACACCGAAGATCATCTGGCTGGTGCGGGCGTGCTGCATGCGCTCGCCGTCCAGGTGGCAGGAGATCTCCAGGTCGTCGGGGCTGGTGAACTCGTCCGGAGTGACCAGCCACGGCCCCATCGCCCCGAAGCCCGGGAAGGACTTGCCGAGCGAGAACTGGTGTGGCTGTGGTGGTGACAGTTGCGTGATGCGCTCGGACAGGTCCTGCCCGACCGTCAGGCCGGCCACGTACTGCCAGGCGTCGGCGGCGGGCACGCGGTGGGCGCGACGGCCGATCGCCACGACCAGCTCCGCCTCCCAGTCGGTCAGCCCGCCCTGTGGCAGCGTGACTACGGCGTCCTGACCGGTCAGGCAGGAGACGAACTTCGTGAACACCGGCGGTCGGGTGCCTGGCTCGATCTGCGATTCCTCGGCGTGGTCGCGGTAGTTCACTCCGATCGCGAACACCTGACGCGGTGCCGGGGCGGGTGCCTGCAGCTCCGCCTCCTCGAACGGCATCGGCTCGGCGTCCGTGCGCCAGGACCGCAGCTCGTCCCAGCGCTCGAACAGCGCCTGTGGATCGGCGGGAAGGCGGCCATGACTGGCCTTCCCGATATCGATCGCGCCGTCGTCGATCAACAGCACGGCTCGGCCGGCGAGGTTGGCGACACGCATGGGCTTCCTTCGTCAGCGGGTTGTTACGCCGATTTAACGAAAGCCCTGCCGCCTCCCGCTTGTGCCGCACGCCCACATTTTCACCGGAATTTGGGCTAAGAGCGGCTTCGATCGGGCTCAGCGCGGAATACGAGCGATCTCCAGAGCCAGCCGCAGCTCCAGCAGGTCCTCCGGCAGCGGCCGGCCGAGCAGTTCCTCGGCCCGCTTGACCCGGTAGCCCACCGTGTTGCGCGAGACGTGCAGCAACTCACCGGCCCGCTGCGGGCTGCGGCCTGAAGCCAGATACACGCGCAACGTCTCGCGCAGCTCCGCCCGCCGCGCGTCGCCGCCGGCCAGCCCGCCCAGCGTCTCCTCGGCGAACCAGCGCGCCCGCTCCCCACCCGCCGCCAGCAGCGACCGCACCCGGACGTCGGCGTGCCGGCACAACCGCGTCTCCGCCAAGAAGGCCTGGGCCTCCCTGGCGCCCAGGTGGCTACGCCGGAACCCGGCCACCCCATACATGACGGGGCCGGTCGCCAACCGCAATCCCGTCGGCACTTCGACGTCCGCGCTGGGAGCAGCACCCGAGAGCCGTCCTGTCCACGCCCACACATCTGAAGGACCCGCCTGCACCGTCAGCACGCCGTGGCCGTCCATCGCCCGCGCCGCTTCCGCCGCGAAGCGCCGCAGCACCTCGGCCGGGGTGTCGAGCTCGTCGGCGACGACCACGAACGCCAGGTGATGGCGGCCCAGCTCGTAGCCCAGCGTGCGCTCGGCCGCCTCCTGGTCGATGCGTCGCCCCGCCACGATGTCGTCCACGATGCGGTGCCGGGCCGCCTCGGTGCTGGCCTGCCAGCGGTTCCGCTCGGCGATGTATTCCTCGGCCATCCGGCTGGCGTGCGTGTCGGCGTAGGAGAACAACAACTCGCTGACCCGATGGCTTTCCGCCAGCCGCACCGGCTCGGGCTCGGCATCGATGGCGTCCATCAGCCGCTGGTGCAGGCACGCGTGCCCGATCCGCACCCCGCGCAGCACGAGGTCCAGCGGCACCCCCCGGTGTACCAGGTCCGTGTTGCCCTCCACCGCCTCCACCGGCACCATCTCCGGCGAGGGACGGGCGTCCAGGTACAGCCCGGCCAGGGCCGCCAGCACGCTCGACTCCACCGAACGCCGCAGCGTTTCGAACGGCGTGCGCCCGCCGCCGTAGGCCGGCACCTGCCGGATGACCTCCTGCGTCATCCACACGGCCGTCTGCACCGCCCACTCCGCCGGCCCGTGTCCCAGCGTCTGACGGGCGAAGGCCAAGGTGGCGGCGGAAGCCGCGGGCGGATGCCCGCCGTCCTGCGCCCGCAGGCCCAAGAGCCACTGGCATGGCATGTCACTCACGCGGCCAGTCCTAGCACAGGATCAACCCGGTGCTTAGCACAACAGGTTGGAGGATGGAAAGCGAGCTTACAGCTGGATGACGTGGATCAAGCACACCGCCTAGCCGCAGTTCCCGTCTTCTCACGCCGTCGCCCGAGGAGGTGACCTACGCCGAAGAGGCGTACCGGCAGTACCGGCGGCCTGGAGCGTGGCCGGTCTCGGTGTACGCCGATCACTTGGACCGGCTGCGGCTGAACAGTATCTCGCTCTGGTGGTAAGGGACGATGGGTCCTTCGTGCCGTGGCTGATCCAGGCGGGCGGGCTGTTCTCGGTCACGTAGCGTGCCGGGTCGGCCTTTTGGACCGCTGCGGGGTTGGTCGTGACGGCCACGCCTCTACTCGGTGTCGACGAGGAGCCGTTAAAACTCCGCTGAGAATTGCCGGTCACCTCTGCTGTCCAAGAGCGCCCCGCCTTCAGTGCGCCTCGTTCACCATTGATCTTCGGCGATGCCGGCTTCGGCCCATGTCTTGACGTAGCCGTGCCCTTCACGCGTCCGGCACAGGGGAGGAACCAGCACAAGGGGGATGGCATGACGACGCAACCGGACGACACCCAGCAGGCCGAGGCCGGCACCGAGCAGGTACACGATCTGCGGTCGGCGCTGGAGCGGCTGCGCCGCCATCCCGGCCAGCTCATCGAGACCGACCACCCGGTGGATCCGATCGCGGAGTTGGCCGGGGTGTACAAGCGGATCGGTGCGGGCGGCACGGTGGCGCGCCCCACCCAGATCGGCCCGGCCATGATCTTCAACGGCGTGACGGGCTTTCCCGGGTGGCGGGTACTGGTCGGGCTGATGGCCAGCCGCAAGCGCGTTGGACTGCTGCTCGACGCCCCGCCCGAGCGGCTGACCCACCGGATGACCGACGCCTACCGCAACGCGATCGCCCCAGTAGACGTGGGCCCCGACAAGACGCAGTGTCAGCAGGTCGTGCACCGCGCCGACGAGGACGGATTCGACCTGCGTAAGCTGCTGCCCGCGCCGACCAACACTCCAGACGACGCCGGACCGTACTTCTGCCTGGGATTGGTGCTGTCCAGCGACCCGACCGGTGAGAAGGGCACCGACGTCACCATCCACCGCCTGTGCGTGCAGTCCAAGGACACCCTGTCGATCTTCTTCGCCCCCGGCCGGCACATCGACGCCTTCCGCAAGAAGGCCGAGGCGCAGGGCAAGCCGCTCGCCGTCTCCGTCAACATGGGCCTGGACCCGGCGGTCTACATCGGCGCCGAGTTCGAAGCCCCCACCACCCCGTACGGCTACGATGAGCTGGCCGTGGCCGGCGGCCTGCGCGGCCGGCCGGTCGAGCTGACCCGGTGCCTGACCGTGGACCAGCGCTGCATCGCCAACGCCGAGGTCGTGATCGAGGGCGAGATCTTGCCCGACGTACGCGTTGCGGAGGATCAGAACACCCACACCGGCCATGCCATGCCGGAGTTCCCCGGCTACAACGGCCCCGCCAACCCGGCGCTACCGGTGCTCAAGGTCACCGCGATCACCACCCGGCGCGACCCGATCCTGCAGACCCTGGTCGGCCCTGGCGAGGAACACGTGAGCCTGGCCGGGCTACCCACCGAGGCGAGCATCTACAACGCCTGCGACAAAGCGTTCCCCGGCTTCGTCAGCGAGGTCTACGCTCACAGCTCCGGCGGGGGCAAGTTCCTGGCCGTGATGAAGGTCAACAAGAGCAGCGACTTCGACGATGGCCGCGCTCGGCTGGCCGCCATGGTCGCCTTCGGCACCTACACCGAACTGAAGAACGTGATCCTGGTCGACGACGACGTCGACATCTTCGACACCAACGACGTGCTCTGGGCGATGCAGACGCGCATGCAGGGCAACCTGGACATCATCGCCGTCCCGGGGCTGGCCGGCCACGTTCTGGACCCCTCCCAGACTCCCGAATACGACCCGCGCCTGCCGGCCAAGGGCGTCACGTCCAAGACCATCTTCGACGCGACCGCGCCGTACGCGTTGCGGGAGAAGATGTTCATCCGCGCTCCGTTCCGCGACGTCGATCCGCGCCCCTGGGCGCCGCAGTTGTTCGGTCAGGACGGGCAGGTTGCGGACGGGGAAGCGCCGGCTCCCGGTGGTGACGCCCCGGTGTCCCGGCCGAAAGCCAACCATCAAGGTTGACGTCTCATCCATGTCCCTTCGCGAGCACGACGGGAGCAACACCAACACCATGTCCGAACAACGTCGCATGCTGCTGGCTGTGACCGGCGCGGGGCATGATCGTGCTACCTTGCGCGCTGGGCGCGGCGGGTCGGATCGCCCAGGGGGCGGCCAACACGCTCATTGAGCGGGCCGCCGACGTTTGTCTCAAGGAACGCCGCCCGCTGGTGCTGTGCATCCGCGAGACCCCGTTCAACCTCATCCACCTGCGGAACATGACGCAGGTCACCGAGGCGGGCGCGGTCGTCTACCCGATGATCCCCACCTACTACAACGTTCCGCAGAGCATCGAGCAGATGGACGAGGAGTTCGTCTCACGCCTGCTCGGCTTCGTCGGCCTGCATCAGAGCGACTACTACGAGTGGGCTGGTCCGAGCGGGACCGCCGCCCACCACGACCGGATCGCGGCCAACGGGGCAACATCGTGAGCGCGGACCGCACGAGTTAGGAGGCCGAATCAGGAGACCAGGCGGCGCCGATCTCGTCCGGCTCCTTCCTCACCGACGGCATGATCGTCGTCCCCTGCAGCATGAAGACCCTAGCCGGACCCAGCCGACCTGCCTGCAAGACGTCGTGGACCACCTGGTGGGACGCATCATGGACCAGTTCGGGCTGCCCGTCCCGCACGTCAAGCGCTGGACCGGTCTGACCTCCCCCGACGCGACGTCTCTCGAAGGCGCCTGACCAGCCGCCGAACTGCACCGCCATGCCACAACCGGTCAACCGGCCAGCTCGAACGGCTTCGGAGCGGCGCTTCAAGGTGCGAGCTCATGGGGCGGTGGCGCGGATGAACGCCTCGGCGAATGCCCGCGCGACCTCGTCGACCGGGGGCAGGATGTCGCCCAGCCCGTCCTGTAGTACGGGGCGCAACAGCATGTGCCCTGCCATGGGACCGATCATCAGCTGGATGAGCAACGGCAGCGGAAGCGGCCGCAGCCGGCCGGCTTGGATCTGCGTGCTCAGCAGGATGCCCAGACTGGCGAACATTCTCGGCAGGTTGGCTTTCAGCATCCGGGCGGCGGTGCCGTCGGGGCGGGTGAGCAGGTCGCCGAAGATGGCCGGCAGCACCCGTGGCTCCCGCGCGAACGCCTCGGCCAGCGCGACGTAGACGGCGTGGACCGTCTCCTCGATCCGCTCGGGGGGATCGGCGGCCAGCGCTTCCAGGTCGGGCACGGGGACGTACCGGTCGAACATGGTGGCGAGCAGGCCGTCGCGGTTGCCGAAGACGGAGTGCAGGCTGGTCGGCGAGCAGCGCGCAGCAGCTGCGACGGCCTCCATCGTGACGGCGCCGAGCCCGTCGCGGGCGATCAGCGTGGCCGCGGCCTCGATCGCCCGTTCCCGGACCGGCGGTCGCCCGCCGGGGTCGATTCCGGCCTGCCGGACCGCCTCCTCCAGCGTGGCCCGTGATCCGCCGAGCCGTCTGATCAGGGTGCTGCGGGAGATGCCCGCGGCGGCCGCGATCGCGCTCAGCGGCACGTCGGCCACATCTTTGCCGTACTGCTCGGCGGCCAGCAGCGCGGCGTCCACCAGGTCCCGGTCCACAAGGTCTCATGATACTGCTTCCTATGTGAACCTCATATGTGTATCGTCTCAACCATGAGCTCACTAAGTGATGAATTAAGGAGACGCAGATGATCAGCGTGATCGGCGCGGGACTGCCGCGTACCGGGACCACGTCGCTGAAGGCGGCGCTGGAGCGGCTCGGCTTCGGCCCCTGCCACCACATGCAGGAGATCGGCACCCACCCCGAGCAGGCGCAACGCTGGCGGCAGAGCCTGGAGGGGCCCGTCGACTGGAGCAGCGTGCTGGCGGGCTACCGGGCGGCGGTGGACTGGCCGAGCGCCTACTTCTGGCGTCCCCTCGCGCAGTGCTACCCCGACGCCAAGGTCATCCTCACCATCCGTGACCCGCACGCCTGGTACGCCAGCCTCCGCGACACCGTCTTCGCGCTGCTGACCAACCCCAGCGCGCTGCCCGGCGACCTGCAACCCGTGATCACCGGCATGCGGCCGCTGCTGGGACGCATCTGGAGCGAGACGTTCGGCACGACGCTGGACGAGCCGATGCCCGAGGAGCGCCACGCCGTGCAGGTGTTCCAGCGCCACACGGCTGAGGTCACCGGCGCGCTGCCCGCCGGCCGAATCCTGATCTACGAGAGCGGGCAGGGCTGGGAGCCGTTGTGCGACTTCCTCGGCGTGCCCGTACCGGCCGAGCCCTACCCGCGCCTCAACGACCGGCAGTCCGCCCAGACCCGCCTGCGCGGGGCGGCGGAGCGGTGAACCTCCGCATCCTGCTCACCCTCCACGGCGTGGTCACCTCGGCGGCCGGAGTGGTGCTCATCGTCGCGCCCGGTCTGGTCCCCAGCGCCGTCGGCATCCGCATCCCCGCGGACGCCTACCTGGTGTGCTACCTGCTGGGCGCCGCTGAGCTGGCGGTGTCGTTCCTGTCGTTCGCGGCTCTGCGGCAACCGGGCGGGGTACGCCTGGCCGCCTGGACCCTGATCGTGTTCCACGGCTGCACCGCCGCCGTCGAGGCCTACGCCTTCACCCGCGGCGTCCATGCCTCGATCTGGGCGAACGTGGCACTGCGGCTGGCGGTCATCGCCCTGTTCACCCACTACGGACTACGTCAGAAAGGACTGTCATGACCATCGAGAGCGCCGGCGTCCTGGTGTGCGGCGGCGGCCCGGCCGGCATGATGCTCGGCCTGCTGCTGGCCCGCGCGGGGATCGAGGTCACCGTGCTGGAGAAGCACGGCGACTTCCTGCGCGACTTCCGGGGCGACACCGTGCATCCCGCCACCGTCCGGCTCATCGACGAGCTCGGCCTCGGCGACGGCTTCCGCGCGCTGCCGCAGAGCCGCCTGGGCAACCTGTCGCTGCCCGCTTCCGACGGCACCATGGTGACGCTGGGCGATTTCGAAGCGCTGCCCGCGCCCTACAACTACATCGCGATGGTGCCCCAATGGGACCTGCTCTCCTTCCTGGCCGAGGCGGCCGGCCAGGAGCCCGGCTTCACCCTGCGGATGAACACCGAAGCGACCGCGCTGGTCAGGGACGGCGAGAAGATCACCGGGGTCAGATATCGCACCTCGGACGGCCGTGAAGGGGAGATCCGCGCCGAACTGACGGTGGGCTGCGACGGCAGGCACTCCACCCTGCGCCGGGCAGCGGGGCTGGTGCCCAAGGAGTTCCGGGTGCCGTTCGACGTGTGGTGGCTGCGCCTGCCCCGATCGGCCCACCACAGGGACACGCCCGCGAGCGTGACACCGGTCGCGCGGGGCCCCGAGGCCATGATCTCCCTGGCCCGCGACGACTACTACCAGGTGGCCTACTTCACCGCCAAAGGCTCCGACGCGCGGCTGCGGGCCGAGGGGATCGAACGCTTCCGCGAGCGCATCGCCCGCCTGCGCCCGGACTTCGCCGACGAGGTGAGGCACCTGGCCAGCATGGACGAGGTGTACGTGCTCGACGTGAAACTGAACCGGCTCAAGCGCTGGTACCTCGACGGGCTGCTGCTCATCGGCGACGCCGCGCACGCCATGTCCCCCGCCGGCGGAGTGGGCATCAACCTCGCCATCCAGGACGCCGTGGCCGCCGCCACCATCCTGGCCGAGCCCCTACGGCGGCACGCCGTCACCACCGCCGACCTGGCGGCCGTGCAACGGCGCAGGTACCGCCCCACGGTGATCGTCCAGACCGGCCAGCGGCTGCTCCAGCGCGTCATGTTCGAGAAGCAGTTCGCCGGCAAGCGTTCCGGGCCACCCCCGGCCCTGCTCTTCCTCACCCGCGTCTTCCCCCGGCTCCGCATGATCCCCGCCCGCTTCGTGGGCTTCGGCCCCCGCCCGGAACACGCTCCCGGCTTCGCCCGCAGGACCACCTGAGGCGTTCGTCCCGGCGGCCCGCCCGCTCCGGCGAAGACGCACCGCGACGCAAGCGCCACCTGGAAGGCAGCCATCGGAATCGCCAGGCGTAGGACCTCTGGCCGGCGCGGCCCCGCCTCTTCCGGCCTGCCATCAGCAGACACTCCATGCCGACCGGCGACGCCACCTGCTGATGACTCCAGGCAAGTCACCTCTCTATCGAATATCACCGAACGAATGGAGCCCTTCATGACGACGGATGTGGTGGTGGCAGGCGGCGGGCCCGCGGGCATGATGCTCGGCTTGCTGCTGGCCCGGGCGGGAATCGAGGTCACCGTGCTGGAGAAGCACGCCGACTTCCTGCGCGACTTCCGTGGCGACACCGTGCACGCCTCAACCGTCAGGCTCATGG
The DNA here is from genome assembly GCF_039539705.1 of Nonomuraea rosea. Taxonomy (NCBI): domain Bacteria; kingdom Bacillati; phylum Actinomycetota; class Actinomycetes; order Streptosporangiales; family Streptosporangiaceae; genus Nonomuraea; species Nonomuraea rosea. The sequence goes on from NZ_BAABDQ010000051.1 coordinate 97,860, forward strand.
ACGAGCTCGGCCTGGGGGAGAAATTCCGTCGGCTGCCGCAGAGCCGGTTGGGCGATCTGGAGGCGCCGCTCCCGGACGGCAGCAGGATCAGGCTGAGCGACTTCGCGTCCCTGCCCGCGCCGTACAATTACGTCGCGATGATCCCGCAGTGGGACCTGCTTGAGTTTCTGGCCGTCGAGGCGGCCACCGAGCCGACCTTCACCTTGCGGAAGAACACCTCCGTCACCGGGCTGATCAAGGACGGCGGCGCGGTCGCAGGCGTCCGCTACCGCACCCGAGAGGGGGCGGTAGGAGAGATTCGCGCGCAGCTCACCGTGGCCGCCGACGGCCGCGATTCGACCGTCCGCAAGGAACTCGGCCTCATGCCCAAGGAATATCCGGTTCCCTTCGACACGTGGTGGTTCCGCCTGCCCAGGTACGCCGGGGAGCAGGACGAGGTGGCCAGGCTCGCCGGCGAGTTCAAAGGCGACCAGATCGCGCTCAGCTTCACCCGCGAGGACTACTACCAGATCGCCTATTTCACCGTCAAAGGCGCCGACGCCCGGCTGCGCGCAGGGTGTCGAACGTTTCCGCGAGCGCATCGCCGATGTGCTCCCCCAGTACGCCGACCGGGTGGACCACATCGCCGGCATGGACGACCTGCACCTGCTGGATGTGAAGCTGAACCGGCTCAAGCGCTGGTACGCCGACGGCGTGCTGCTCATCGGCGACGCCGCGCACGCCATGTCCCCGGCCGGTGGGATGGGCATCAACCTCGCCATCCAGGACGCCGTGGCCGCCGCGACGATCCTCGCCGAGCCGCTGCGACGCCACCACGTCACCACCGCCGACCTGGCCAAGATCCAGAAGCGCAGATGGCGGCCCACCGTCATCGTCCAAACCGTCCAGCGGATGCTGCACCGCACCATGTTCGTCCCCGCCTTCGCCGGCAAAGGCGCCCGCCCTCCCAGACCGCTGGTCTTCCTGGCACGACACCTGCCCGCCTTCAAGAAGTTCCCCTCCAAACTGATCGCCTACGGCCCGCGTCCCGAGCACGCCCCCGACTTCGCCCGCAGGACCGCATAGGAGGAAGGCCACGCGCGGGCTCGTATCCACCATCGACATCGACCACAGGCCGCAGGAGGCTCAGTGGCCCGGCTGCCGCCGGAGTGACACGGAGAGACCTATCGGCGGGAACAGCGTCTTCAAGATCCCCGACACAAACCAAGATCTACCGCTTCGGACAGTCGGGCTTGGACATCCCGGTCTACGTGGTCTCCAGCTGGACCAACCCCATCCACACCCGCAGCACCCAAAAGGCGTTCCAGCAGCTGGCCGGCGAACGCAAGTGGCTGCGGATCCACAACACCATGGAGTGGGTCGACATCGCCGCCCCGGCCAGCATCGACGACCTGCGCCGCTTCTTCGACCACTACCTCAAAGACGATGACAACGGCTGGGAGACCACTCCGCGGGTCCGCTACGCCGTGCTGGACCCCGGAGGGGAGGACCAGGTCGATCGCACCGCTGACAGCTGGCCCCCCACCCCCATCACGCCTACGACGCTCTACCTCGACGCGGCGACCGGACGGCTGACCGGGGACAAACCAGCCGCCGAGTCCTCCGTCTCCTACGACTCGACCGACCCGGCGGCCGCCGCGACGTTCCGCTACACCGCCGAGCAGGAGAGCGAACTCCTCGGCCCGGTCAACCTCCGACTCTGGGTCGAGACCAGCGAAGGCAACGACCTCGACCTGTTCGCCGCCCTCTACAAGCTCGACGCCGACGGCGGCCTGCTCTACCACGTCACGTGCCCCGGCCTGGTGGAACTCGCCGCGACGCTGGAGAAGGAGGGCCGGCTCTCGGCCGCGATCGGCTACACCGGCCCGATCGGCCGGCTCCGCGCCTCGCATCGTGCCCTGGACACGGATATGTCGACGACTCTTGAGCCGTACGTCTCCCATGAACGAGAGGAACCCGTCGAACCGGGCACACCCATCCAAATCGAGCTGGGCCTGTGGCCGACCGGAATGCTCATCCACCCTGGACAGACGCTCGTCCTCGAGATCGCGGGCCACTTCGCAGGACCGCTAACACCGCCACAGCTGGGTCCCGGCCACGCTGCCCTGCCCACCCGGAACGCCGGCATCCACACCATCCGCACCGGCGGACAGCTCGACTCTTGCGCATTTCTGCCCATCGTGACCTGACCACGCCAATGCCGCCGCCGAGGCCCTCCTTTTGGTCCGTGACAGTGCGGGGCTTCGCCGACGGCCACGCATTCCCGTTCGGCACCGTCATGCGCCGAGCTTCAGGCCTTCACGGAGGCGATCGGCAAAGAGCTGCCCACGAGCCCCAGTACGCCCCTGTGACACAACCGACCTGACTACCGGCGTGCAGGCTCTGATCGTCCCCGCCCTGTCCTGGCTCGCCGCCACCTGACGCACTATGGTCGGCCCGCCCACCGCTGCGCCGCCAGGCAATCCCGGCTTCCGCCGCACCACCATGAAGTACTCCTCCGGGAAAGCCGCAATTTTGATGTGAGGCTCCAAGTTCTAGCCGGAGAGGCTGTTTCCTCAGCGCTTCAAGGGGTCCGGGATACGCCAGGCCCCGGCGCGACGGACTCTGACTCGTCGTGCCGGGCATGTCAGACGGTTCGCAGTGCCTCGGTGGGTTGCATGCGGGCCGCGCGGATGGCGGGCAGCAACCCGGCCACGGCGCCGATGGCGACGGCCGCGCCCAGCCCGCCGGCCCAGGCCAGCGGGGGTAGCACGGTGGCCCAGTTGTTGAGGTGGGTGTAGACGGTCGTGGCCAGGGCGCCGAGGGCCACGCCGGTGAGGCCGCCGAGCGCGGCCAGCAGGATCGCCTCCGACAGGAACTGCAGGCGGATGTCTGCTCTGGTCGCTCCGAGGGAGCGGCGCAGGCCGATCTCGGAGCGGCGTTCCAGGACCGAGATGACCATGGTGTTGGCGACGCC